>JAQTNJ010000020.1 GCA_028713955.1 Syntrophorhabdaceae bacterium | reverse complement strand
ACGGCTGCTGCGGCGAAAGAGGCGAGGATAACCTTCGTGAGGGCGAGATTCCTGCTTATGGTCATCGGGGCAATTGTGTTTGCCTTTGCCATATTCCTTGCATCTTTTCTGGCACGGGGAATAGCTAAACCTTTGGGCGAAGGCGTGTCCGTCGCAAACAGGATAGCAGAAGGTGATCTGACCGCCGATATCGAAATAAAATCACAGGACGAGACAGGTCAGCTCCTGACCGCTATGAAAGACATGGCAACAAAGCTCCAGAACATCATCGGCGAAGTCAAGAGCGTGGCAGGGAACATGGCAGCGGCGAGCCGGCAGCTCAACCAGAGTTCTGAATTTATGTCCAAAGGAGCAAGCGAGCAGGCAGGCAGGGCTTCGCAGGTGGCGACTGCCTCCGAAGAAATGTCCCAGACCGTACTCGATATCGCAAAGAATACTTCAAACATAGAGAAGTCAGCGACGGATACAGCCCGGTTGGCGAAAGACGGAGAAGGCGTGGTCGACAGATCGGTGGAGAAGGTAAAGGCCATTGAAAAGACGATTGATCAATCTGCGCAAATGATAAAATCCCTGGGCGAGCGATCCAATCAGATAGGGGAGATCATCAACGTCATTAACGACATCGCGGACCAGACCAACCTCCTTGCCTTGAATGCCGCAATCGAAGCGGCGCGGGCAGGCGATGCGGGCCGGGGCTTTGCAGTCGTAGCAGACGAAGTCAAGAAGCTCGCGGAAAGAACCGGCAATTCTACCTCCGAAATAGGAAGCATGATACAGTCGATCCAGGACGAGGTCCATCAGGCGGTGGTCTCCATGGAAAACATTACCACTGAGGTAAAATCGGGCGTCGATCTCAGCACCCAGGCAGGAGGAGTGCTTCGTAATATTGTGGGCAGCGTCAATGAACTGCACAGCATGGTCCAGCAGATCGCCTCTGCGACGGAACAGATGGCGGCAACCTCGGAGGAGATAAACCGGGATATCGAGACTATTGCTTCCGTATCAAGGGAAGCATCGGGAAGCTCAGAACATATTGCTTCGGCTTCTCATGATCTCGCGAGGCTCTCGGTGAATCTTGAACAGGTGGTAGGAGGGTTCAAGGTTTAAAGATGGCAGGGGTCGCAGGGGTAGTCCGGTTGCTTCGCTAATGCTTCTTTCTCGCTAATGCTTCTTTCTCGCTAATGCTTCTTTCGGTAGTTCGTTACGTAGATGCCGCCACTGACCAACAGGAGCCCGACAATAAGCCCCGTAGTGAGTTGTTCCCCGAGGAAGATAGCCCCACAGACCACACCGAACACTGGAGTGAGAAAGGTAAACACGGCGAGTTCCGAGACCGGGTAGGTGTGGATGAGTTTAAACCACATGAGGTATGATGCGAAGGCAACAACCACCGAGGCGTATAACAGGGCAAGAACCGTGGAGACGCTGACATTGAGGACCCATTTTGGTTCAAGAAAGAGGAGGCAGATAAATATGACGGGGATGGAAAAGACCAACTGGTAGAGAAAGGTGTGGATAGGATGCACCCGTTCTGCCAGATATTTCTTGATATAAACCGTTGTCGCACCCCATAAAATCGCGGCAGTGATCTCAAGGAGGTCGCCGAACAACATGGAGGTACTCCAGGTCCGGGGTTTTCCCTGAAATACAGAGTAAAGCCCTATGAATGCGAGAACAAGCCCCGTTACTTTTGTAATATTCAGTCTCTCCCTGAGGAATAGATAGGCTCCTATGGCCACGATAAAGGGAGAGCAGTTGATCAGTATCCCCGCCCTGGCCGAATCAGTGTACAACAAGCCAAGATAGATGCAGACGAACTCCAGGCCAAAGAGCAGACCTACTATACAACCATGAAAGAGGCGGATATCCCTGTGAAAGAGGGGTTCTTTAATGGACAGGCAATACACGATGCCGAGGGCCGACGCGATCGACGACCGGAGAAAGGCATTAAAGATGGGCGCGAACCCCAGATTGGAGACCTTTACCGCTGTATAGTTCAGACCCCATAACATGGTAAGGCAAAGGAGTATGAGGAAGCCTTTCAGATCCAGGTGGTCTTTAGTCATTAGACCTTCCTATATTTTTTCGCTGCGGACAGGGAACTTTACCACGATATTGTATACAACTATGATTCTATGACTGTCAATTTATTTCATTTTAAGGAGAGGGATCAGGCACTGACAAGGCTGACAAGGGACAAGGGCCACTCCGGATGTCTCCTTAGGAACATAATTTTTCAATATTCCAGGCGGAGTTTGTAACGGATAAGCTTTCCGGTTGTGGTTCTCGGAAGTTCTTTTACAAAAGAGATCCGTCTCGGCACTTTAAAACGGGCAAGCTTGTTCCCGACAAATTCAATGAGTTCCTTCTCCAATTCAGGGCTTGCTTTATATCCTTCATTCAATACGATAAAGGCCTTTACCCTCAAAAGCCCTTCATCGGTAGGAGACCCGATCACCCCGCATTCGTTTACGGCGGGATGATGCGTCAAGACATTTTCTATTTCAATAGGCGACGTCCACTGACCGCTTATCTTCAGCATATCGTCCGCTCTTCCCTGGTAGTAAAAGAATCCATCGTTATCCCCGATGAACTGGTCGCCCGTATTGAACCATGGACCCCAGAAGACCTCTTTGTTCTTTTCGTGTCTTTTCCAATAGCAATTCGCTATGCCCTCATTTTTAAGCCAGAGGGTCCCTACCTCTCCGACGGACACCTTTATCCCCTCTTCATTCCTGAGCTCTGCCTCAAAGCCCGGAAGGAGCTTGCCGCTGCTTCCCGGCCTTATATCCCCTTTCTTGTTTGAAAAGTATAATCCGCCTACGTCCGTACTTCCGATGGCATCAAGGATCTCAATGCCGAACTTCTTTGACCATCTTTCGAAGATGTCCTTTGGCAAGGCCTCTCCTGCGGAGATGCAGAGGCGAACGGACGAAAGATCAACGGGTCTTTTCTCGCATTCACTTAAGAGGGCGTTATAAAGGGTCGGGACACTGAAAAAGATTGTCGGTCTGTACTTTTCTATCACATGGAAGACGTCCTCAGGCTTGGGCCATTCAGGCCAGAGGATAACGGAGGCGCCGTACAGGAACGGCGCTTCGAGAGAATGATTGCGGCCGTATGAAAAGAACATCTTTGATGAACAATAAATGATGTCTTCTTCCTGCAGCTCAAATATCCCTTCACAGGAAGGGGCCATGTAGTAGAGGAGATCATGGTGGAGATGAATCACGCCCTTGGGCAGTCCTGTAGTTCCGGAGGTATACATCCAGAACGCCATATCGTCTTTTGTTGTCTCCTCTGCTTCAAGTTCTGCGGAAGAGGATGCGACAAGGTCATTAAAGCTCAACGTGCCTGGTATCTTTTCTCCAACGACTATTATGTGTTTGAGATGTTTTTTACCCTTCAGGATATCCCTGATCTTTTCAAAGAGGGCGTCACCTATGATTAATGTATTTGCCCTTGAGTCTTCGAGAAAAAAGGCATAATCCTTTGGCGATGCCAGCGTATTTATGGGAATAGGTATGGCCCCGATCTTCATGGTTCCGAGATATGCGTAAACAAACTCCGGGCAATCCGGAAGAACGATAAGCACCCTGTTTTCTATCTCTACACCTGTCCCCCTTAAGGCATTTCCAAACCTGTTGACCATAGATACCATCTCTTCATAGGTGATCTTTTGATCCTTATAATAGATGGCTGCGTTTTTACCCCTCCCTTCTTTTACGTGCCTGTCCGCTAAGAATTCTGTCTGGTTAAATATCTCGGGGATAGAGATGTTTGTAAACCGAACCATAATTTGCTTCCTCCTACTTTAACAAGATTTGGTAAAATGGGGACTAAAGAAAGGAAACAGATGAGGACAAGGGTTGTGAAAAGAATGGCGAGAAGGAATAAAAAAATAATTGCCCCATTTAATGTCGATTGCAGCTGAAGAAAATGAGTAGGGGGAGATAATGGAAGACATGATAACAGTGAAAAACATTGTAACATGTCGTTTCATTTGATACCCCCCTAAATTTTATTTAATGTTACATTCTTTAATATTTTTCTAAAAATAGTCAAGCTTTTTATCCTGAATTCCCTTTTTTTAGGCACATCAATTAAGGAGGGTGTGACCTGCCCCCACTCATTGGGGACCGCTCCCCAAAAACTGGTCATGCCATAATGTTAGTTTTCTGGCCTTCAAGCCATCTTCCGGCAGAAAATTTCATTGCATTTTTATGACCTTTGGAGGAAGATTAAAAAAGGTGGGCTGATGAGGGATAAATCAGACGTCCCCCCATCTCGCTTTTAAGGTATTAAAATGTCAGAAAGCAATTTAAACAGCTTGCTTGATTGCCTGGCAAGCGTTGCGAAGCAAGTATCAAAAGGGGACTACCGAGCCGCCGGAGAGATCTTCGAACTAACAAAATCTGAAAGATATCCCGCCGGGATAACAGAACTTGCTGAGGCATTCGGTATGATGCTCGTCATGGTAGAGGCGCGAGAGGCAAGGCTTGAGCAACTTATTGAAAATCTCAGAAGAAAGAAGCTCATGCTCGAGGAGGCATCAAAATCCCTGCGCGAGGCGAATGTAGGGGTACTCGAAGTTCTGGGGAGTGCCATAGCGAAACGGGATCATGGCACGAGCGAGCATAACTACCGCGTTACCTTGTACACGCTTAACATTGCCGAGGATATAGGGCATCCCGAAGCGCAAATGAGAAGCCTCATAAAGGGATCCTTTCTCCACGATGTAGGCAAGATCGGTATAAGTGACAATATCCTACTCAAGGAAGGAAAACTGACCGATGATGAGTTCAGCATCATGAAGTGCCACGTTCAACACGGCTCGGACATCATAAGCGGTTACCCCTGGCTCAGCGACTGTGTTGATGTTGTTCGCCACCACCACGAAAAATTCGACGGTTCCGGGTACATACTGGGATTAAAGGGCAAGGACATTCCTATAAATGCAAGAATCTTTACCGTTGCCGATGTTTTCGACGCACTGACAAGCGCGCGGCCTTATAAAGCTGCCTTCTCCTATGATGAAGCTATAGGGATAATGGAAAAAGACAGAGGAGCACATTTTGATCCGGAGATATTGGATGTATTATGCGGGATGGGAGACGCCATCTATCAAAAGGTCTACCTGTCAGACGAAAATTCTATGCGAAACAGTCTGAAGGTATATATCGATGCACTATTCGGAGAAGAAGAGGGAGAATAAGCAAGACCGTTAAGATGTCTGGTAAAGATAAAGGAGACGTCCTTCAATATTTCAATTACTTTTGATTGCGGTCTTTTTTGTTTTTATTGGCAGAGGTGATTTTTTGATGTGACCACCAGCAGAAAATTTAATTGCATTTTTATGACCTTTGGAGGAAGATTAAAAAAGGGTGGGCTAATGGGGGATAAATCAACTGATAATAAATTTATTGGCTGGGAGATAGTTATTGAATTATTGAAGGACGTCCCCTCCGCTCCGTCCCCTCCGCTCTCTACTGCCGTTTCCCGGGCTAGTACACATCAAGGGTTTGCCTAGCGCCGCCAGAATCCAACGGAGCCTACATGAGCATTATGGGGTCTATAGTAACCATCTCACCACGCGACTTCGACGCTGTTTTGTTCGATCTAGATGGCGTGCTGACCCAGACAGAAAGCGTCCATGCCTCAGCCTGGAAGCAACTGTTCGACGCCTTTCTGCAAGAACGCGCTAACAGGATAGGGGAACCCTTTACACCCTTTGATATCGAAGCGGACTATCGGCGGTACGTCGACGGCAAGCCGCGATATGACGGTGTCGAATCCTTTCTTGAATCCCGTGGGATCAAGCTGCCTGTTGGTGACCACGGGGAAAAGGCAGGCGCGCAGAGTGTACGGGCACTGGGCAAGCTCAAAGACCGTTACTTCATGGAACACCTGAACAAACGGGGCGTCGCGACCTATGATCCGGCGATAGCGCTGGTAAGAACCTTGCGCGCCCAGGAGATCAAGACGGCCGTCGTCTCATCCAGCAACAATTGTGCTGCAGTCCTCGAGGCCGCCGGTATCTCGCATCTCTTTGATGCGCGCGTGGACGGACGCGAGATCGAGCGTATGGGTCTCAAAGGCAAACCCGCACCCGATGCATTTCTGGAGGCGGCACAACGCTTGAGGGTCGAGCCATCGCGGGCCATTGTCGTCGAGGATGCAATAGCGGGGGTTGCCGCAGGCCGCGTGGGTCGATTCTTCCTTGTCATAGGCATCGACCGGGTTGGACAGTCGCAGGCTTTGCGCGAGGCGGGCGCCGATGTTGTCGTGACTGATCTCTCACACATACAGGTGGCTATTGAGCCGCCTTCCGCCTGGTCCCTTGTTTATAACGATTTCGACCCACAGCGCGAGGGTATACGGGAAGCGCTGTGTACTTTGGGAAACGGCTACTTCGCCACGCGCGGGGCCGCGCCGTGGGCGAAGGCGGACGACGTGCACTATCCCGGATCCTATCTGGCCGGAGGCTACAATCGGCTACGCACCGATGTGGAAGGCCGATGTGTTGAAAACGAGGATCTCGTCAATTTCCCGAACTGGCTGACCATCGGGCTGCGGTTAGCTGAAGACGACTGGTTTGACGAAAGAGCGGTGAGCATTCTCTCCTACCGGCAGGAACTCGACCTAAGCTGCGGAATGCTGCACAGGACCATCAGCTTCGAACAGGGGCAGGGACGGCGCACCACGTTGACGGAACGGCGCCTGGTCTCGATGGCCGATATGCACCTGGGCGCGATCGAACTGACGCTCAGGGCCGAGAACTGGTCCGGGCCCGTGACCATCCGTTCGGGGATCGATGGCCGGGTCGTCAACGCGGGCGCTAAACTCTACGAAAGGTTCAACAACCAGCATTTGGAGCCGTTGTCGGGAGAGGTCATCGGCAACGATGGCGTTCATCTGCTTGTGCGCACGCTTCAGTCGAACATACACCTGGCTCAAGCGGCGCGAACGCGTGCATTTGTGCGGGGCGAGTTGCAGTCTGTTTCGCGAAGGGTAATCAATGAGCCGGGTTTCATCGGGCAGGAGTTCAGCGTCCAACTGATGCAGGGCGAGATGCTCTCCCTGGAGAAGATAGCGGTTCAGTATACCTCGCGTGACTTCGCCATTTCGGAGTGCAGTCTGGCGGCTCGCAGGGCGATCGATGGCGCGGAACGTTTTGCAACGCTCATGGACTCCCACGTCCTGGCATGGAAACAACTGTGGGACCGATTCGACGTGCATCTGCTATCAGGGACGACCCCAATCAAACTCAATGCTCCCATGCTGCTGCGTCTGAATATGTTTCATCTGCTGCAAGCCGTCTCACTCAATTCGATCGGTCTCGATATCGGCGTGCCGGCGCGTGGCTGGACTGGTGAGGCCTACCAGGGACATATCTTCTGGGATGAGTTGTTCATTTTCCCTACGCTCAATTTTCGTACGCCTGAGATCACGCGCTCTTTGCTTATGTACCGGTACCGCCGTCTCGATCGGGCCCGCGCAGCGGCCAGGGATCTCAGCTTTGCCGGCGCCATGTTTCCGTGGCAAAGCGGCAGCGACGGACGGGAGGAAACCCAGGAACTCAATCTAAACCCCCATTCGAAGCGTTGGAAGCCGGATAGCTCGTATCTGCAGCGCCATGTGGGAAGTGCGGTCGCGTGGAACGTGTGGCAATACTTCCAGGTCACGCACGACCACGAGTTCCTGCAGTTCTATGGGGCGGAGCTCATCATAGAGATCGCGCGCTTCTGGTCCAGCATGGCGACGTTCAATGAACAAAAGGCACGTTACGAGCTGCTGGGGGTCGTCGGGCCCGATGAGTTTCACGAGCGGTATCCGGACTCATCCGCTCCCGGTCTCAATAATAACGCCTACACGAATATTATGGCTGTTTGGGTGTTGCGCAGGGCGCTCGACGTGCTCGATCTTATGCCCGACATTCGGCGCGCTGAACTCGTTGCGAAGCTCGGCGTGACTGCGCAGGATGCCGCCCTCTGGGACGACGTCAGCCGCCGCATGTTCGTACCCTTTCACGACGACGGTATCATCAGCCAATTCGAGGGCTATGAGTCACTGGCCGAGCTCGACTGGGACGACTATCGCAAGCGGTACGGCAACATACAGCGCCTGGACCTGATCCTTGAAGCGGAGAATGACACTCCAAACCGGTACAAGGTCTCGAAGCAGGCGGATGTCCTCATGCTGTTCTATCAGTTCTCTGCGGATGAACTGCGCGAACTGTTCGTTCATCTTGGTTATCCCTTCGAGTACGAAACGATTCCGCGCAACGTCGAGTACTACGATTCGCGCTCATCTCATGGATCGACGCTATCCCGCGTTGTGCACGCATGGGTCCTGGCCCGGTCGGATCGTGCCCGCGCAATGATTTATTTTGCGGAGGCACTGCAAAGCGACGTCAGCGACATCCAGCAGGGCACAACCGAGGAGGGTGTGCACCTCGGCGCCATGGCAGGTACCGTCGACCTTATCCAGCGCGTACTGACGGGTGTGCAGATCACGGGTGACGTCCTGCGGTTCAGCCCGCAGCTTCCCGAGAGACTTGAACGCCTTGATCTCAGTATGCGGTATCGGGGGCATTCACTGGATCTCAGGCTCACTCGCGAAACGTTCACAGTACGGGGACACAAGGCTGCGGGTGTCCAGCCGATCTCGCTAGCTGTCAACGACGTTCAGGTCGAGTTCGCCGTCGGCAGCACGCATGTTTTCCGTCTCGATCAAACGAAATTGTCTTCTCATACAAAGGCTATTGACTGAACTTTCCGCAAACATCCATATTATATACAATGTACTATGAGGGACGTAGTTGACTGACGTGACAGAGTGCTTCCCCACCGGTATAGAAAAGGAATGAAGGGGACGTTGGTTCAAAGTGAACTTATTGCCCAACGAGGCAATCCGGTGGACGGCTTACAGCCGCCGCTGATTTTGTTGTTACGCCAAAGGGAAACAAAATTAAATTTGAATCCCTTTTCTCTGGTATGATATAATGGAATACCAAAGAAGGAGGTTGATTATGGGAAAGGCAAAAATAGCAATCACATTGGACGCCGAATTTATCGGTGAATTGGATAGACTAGTCGAAGAAAATTATTTTCAAAATCGCAGCCAGGCAATCCGCGATGCTGTGCGCGAAAAACTCGCCCGAATGAAGCGCAGCCGGCTATCTATGGAATGTGCAAAACTTAATCCGAAATTTGAAAAAGCTATGGCGGAAGAAGGCTTAGATGAGGATGTGACCCAATGGCCAGAATATTGAGAGGTGAAATCCGGTGGGCGGATTTGAATCCCGTGCGGGGACATGAACAGGCTGGCTTGCGCCCCGTGCTCATTTTGAGCCACGACATTTTTAATAAACGCTCAGGTACAGTCATCGCTGTGGCCATTACAGGCCAGCCGCAAAAAGCTGGATTCCCGTTAACCCTTGAACTGAAGTCTCCCAATTTACCCAAGAAATCATGGCTCAAAATCAGTCAAATCCGAACATTGTCCGTTGAGAGGATCGGTAAAATCATCGGTGAAGCATCTCCGGAAGAGTTGAATCAGGCCATAGAAGGGTTGAATGAAATAATTGCGTAACAAAGCCAATCCAGCCGATCGCTTACGATAAGGGGACATCCTTCAATATTTCAATTACTTTTAATTGTGGTTTTTTTTGTTTTTATTGGCAGAGGTGATTTTTTGATGTAACCACCGGCAGAAAATTTCATTGCATTTTTATGACGTTTAGAGGAAGATTAAAAAAGGGGTGGGCTAATGGGGGATAAATCAACTGATAATAAATATTTTGGCTGGGAGACAGTTATTGAATTATTGAAGGGCGCCTTTTCCGCTCATTCCTGACCCCAACGGCTCGAAAGGGGATTGGAACACAATGGATTATATGGGGAGGGAGCAGGGAATTGACCTATTTGGGGCGCTTGCAAAAAACAAGACCTGACTCCAAGGGTTCCCCAATCATCAAAAGGGAGTATACAATGAGTAGCAAACGAATCTTTATCAGCGACATTCATATGGGTGACAAGCGTAGTGCAAACCAGGTCCCTGAATTCCAAAATTACTGTTGGTTTTATCACCCTGATTCATCACCTGACACTGATCGGCCGGAAATATTGAGGAGGTTTTTGGAAGAATACTGCTTCAGCGACACTTCCGTGACTGAAGTGGTGATTGTCGGAGACTTTTTCGACGAGTGGGTGTGCCCTGCTCAGTTCGATCCGACGGAACCTCCTTATCCTGCGCCTCTTCCTAAGGGTGAGCAATACAGAAAGATTGCCGTGGCCACTCAAAACCTGCCGGTTATTGAAACTCTCAGGAAGCTTGCCTCCCAAGACAGGCTGGTCTATGTGCCGGGGAACCATGACATGTTTGCGGACAAATCTGTAGTCAACGAGATCTTTCCGGGTATACGTTACCCGGACTCCAAAGATGGACATTACGTCTACCGTGCTGACGGTATCTGGGCAGAACATGGCCATTGGTACGGTATGTTTAATGCACCTCATCCGGCAGGATCGGGCAGCGGATTTGCAGGAAGTCATCTTCCTTTAGGATACTTCATAACCCGCATCAACGCCGAGGAAGCATTGAGAACGGGTAGCATGCTGAGCCTGCCACAGGTCTTCAAGGAATGGATCGAACATGTCTTCAGCGAGGTCCCGGAAGCCAAAGATCCGGAAGCAAAGGTCGGTGGTCTTGTAGATACTGTCCTCATGAACCTATTCAACACTCTTGTTTCGAATCATGCCTATGGCCAGGAAGGCGCTGTTATGAATGGGTTCGACGGTATACCAGGAAAAATAATGTGGGAAGAGATTAAGACACGGTACTCTAACATTTATGATGCATGGCCCGATAATCACCCCGACAATGTCGGCCCTCTCAATGCTATCTTGAGCGACGCGGGCAACCTTGATCAGGCTACACGTCTGGTAACCCTTCGGCGCGAGGATGTCAAGATAGTTGTCTGCGGCCATACCCATGATTACCGCCTCGCATCATACTCCAACAGCCCATACCCGCCGGATGAGATCCCTCCTGAAGATAATCGGATCTACGCCAATTCGGGTGCCTGGACGAATGACACACAAAGGTGCACATTTGTTGAAACAGAACTTCGCTCTGATGATGGAAAACATCTGGTGTATCTCAAGGAATGGCTCAGGGACCCTTCTACGGGTCAATATAAAGCCAGGGATGTCCAGCCGGATGAATGGGTGGTAGCATAAGGCAGCCATTGAAGTGGCACCTCGGTGATATTTGCCGATTGTTATGTGATCCTGGAAAATAAGGCGGGGACATCATTAAGATGCCGCAATGTGATGAGGGTGAAACATCCTGATAACCACCCGGTGAATGACGGGATGGAGACGTTCTGGTTTAATAAAAGTCAATAACGATATAACCGGGAAGTTTTGACTTGAAATTGAAAGGGGATTGGAACACAATTGATTATATGCGGGAGGGAGACAAATAATCCAATTGCCGATTTGCAATTGCCAATTGCCGAATGAGAACAAAAAAAGAACTTTGCGGAGGGGAAGCGCCTCAACTACCAGACACCTTATGAGGTATACCGTCAGGCTATTTGTGGTGCACTTTGAAGTGGAATTTACCTGTGCTCATGGATAATTAAGGCAATGGCTGTGCAAATGACAAAATAAGTTCGACGGAAGAAAAAAGGAGGAATGACAATGGCTGAAACATCAAGTCACAAACGTGCCAAAGGGTCCGCAGCGGGACGTGGCGGGAAAACCGAAGTACCACTTTCTCGTGGGCGTCGTCTTGATGCCGCCACACAGAAGAAAGCCACAGAGATCGAGCGGAGCGGTTCCCAATCAGCTTTGGAGAAAGCCGCACGGCGTCTCAAGGCCAGCGGAAAACCGCAAAAGGTTCTTCAAGTTCCGCAAAAGGATATGCCGAAGGCAGCAAAAGCGATGCAGAAGGTCGGGACCAAAGGAACAATAAAGAACATGTCTAGCACCAAGAGACGGTCAATCTGATTGTCGAACAACACCTTCGACAAAGAAAGTAGATCATACCAATTAGCGTGTTCTGCAGAGATCGGGGACGTAGTCGACTATCATGACTTATCATCTTTCTCCGTATGATCCCATTTTTTTGCATACCTGCAAGGGGAGAATTAGTCACGTCAGTCAACTACGTCCCCGATCAGGGACCTAGATGTCTCTGATGGACACTCATGAAGAAAAAGGAGGTATTCGATCCGGATTGCATAACGATCTGAAGGAATGACACAATACGTGGCGGGAGAGCCCGGGTAAGAACGTGGAGGCGATTGCGACCTCGTGAGGGACAATAATGGGCCTCTCACCAAGAATCATGCAACCTGGATAAAGGATGATAGGTGACCCAAGTGTACGCCGGATACTGATAACGATGAGGTGCGGATTCGCTTCCCGGTGAGATACCCGCCAAAGGGGTAACAGAAAAAACGACGGGAGAGGTGCGTCATGAAAGGACAGGGTATCGCTTACACGCTGATATCATTGGATGCTTACTTTTTCCTTGACGGGAGGATTATAGGATGTCCCCCACATCCCCCAACGGCTTCGATGTCAACATGTTAAGAGCGTTCCCCACATCCCCCCCCATTCAGATCATCTTCTTTTTCTTCCTACTTGATAATAGCTCTTCATAAACATTCTTGGCTTGAATAGATAGTCGTCTGTCAATTCCCAATGACTCTTCGATGAAGTCAGTAGAAACTCTCATGGCTTCTCTTTTATTATTAACCTGAAGCAGTCTAGATATTTGATTATACACACCACCTATTGAGCGGTTTCGAGATGAATAGCATGTTGCCTTCTTCAAGGAACTGGGTTCAATTTTAAGCACCCCACTCCCATAAACTCTAGAGTTTGCCTCGAGAGATAGCTGTCCTGGTATCGACAACAAACTAACCTGAATCCATTTCTTTTCAATAGGCGTAATATTACGAAAATAAATTCGATGTATTGAATTGGTGCATTGAATATTACGGTTATTAAGTATGAGATATGGAATCAATGAGACTCTATAAGGAAAAAAAGCATCGGGGATACCCCCGACCTTAACCTCATACCACGGCTCTCGGCGCTGAGAATGCGCTCTCAAGTGATACTGTTCTGACTCCCCGTATTTGATATAGTCTTTAAATCTCATTGCATTGTCTTTTGTTATTAAGACAAGTCTGCTATTTGGTATGTTTCCATTTATTGAAAATCCACAAAGCTGAGAACTATTAGTAAGAATAGGTATCATTCTATTAACATCAAGCCCCATGGTATTCAACTCATCTTCTTGCTTAATAAAGAAGCCGTCAGCTCCAGTAACAACTCCAATAGATATGTCAGCATAATTACCGAAATCAGTAAACCCATATTGTAACTTGTACTTCTCCATGACTTCCAAAGCATCATCTGCGAAAGAGGTATTAACGCGATTTCTTGTAAAGTATTCTCTTGGGATAGCGTGATACTTAACATGGTCATTTGGATTGGTTGCAGTGCCCATTAACAGACCCTTATTAGAGCCTCCGTAGCCTCTCATCCAGACCAAAACGACTCTTTCCTTTGCATCGTTAAACAGATTAGCTCCAAGCACAAGCACCTTCATTTCGCGGAATACGCTTATCAGCCATTTTCTTAGTTCAACTGAATAATCTGCATGAAGGAATGACCACGGAAGTATCGCCCCAATGCTTCCATCAGTCTTAAGATGGATCGTTGCCTTAACAATGAAATAAGTCCAAAGATCAGACGTTCTCTTAAGAGGAAATACATTTTTGATAACATCTTGATAATGACCAACTTTATCTTTGTGTAAATAGTGGTGACGGACATAGGGAGGATTCATTAGAACAACATCATATTTTCCGTTTGCCTCATAATCAAAGAAATCACATTTCACGAAATTTGATGCTGGTAAATGTTGCGCTCTATCGGATAGAGGGGAGAGATCACATCCGAATAGACTGCTTCTCTTCTTTGACTTATGCTTTTCCCATAGCACTTGCTCTGCGGCAAGGATTAACGCTCCATCACCGTATGCAGGATCAATAATGCGTAAATTGGCGCCCGTTATTAGTGGCTCAACTAATGTCCTTGCCAGCAACAAGGGGGTATAGTAAATCCCATTTTTTCTTACATCAGAGGGTGTTCTATTTACCATAGCAAAAGTCGGTTGTAAACAGACGTGATGCTTTATGATGAACCTTGAAAAATGTTCCACACCATTCAAAATATGGCTTTAAGAATATTTTTTCATGTTCCGCTAGTATACTCTTCCAATTTGGATCCTCAACAATTTTATGAGTATCAACGCACTGAAATTCTTTGAACACCTTACTTAACAATATGGCGAGGGTCATAGGAGTCGAGTACATTCTCGGTTCCGAAAGCTCTGGGAAAAACATTGCATCATAATAGTCCTCGGGCCCCGAAAGAGCACTTGTCAGCTTACCTGCATATTGCATATGAAATCTCGGTTTTACATTTAAGCTGTCCTTTTTGTCATAATCGAAATGAAATTTTCTTCTAATGATGTATTTCCCTCTCTTGTTCTTACTGAATACAGCTAAATAATATGTAACATGAGAGAAATCATTCTTAATGATTGCCCCAATATGAATACGCAAATCTCTATTTAAGCAAGTTACTTCAAAGGAAGATTGAAAATCAATGTTATGCACCTTTGCTTTCTTGGTCACTGACAAGGCGTCATATTGAAGCTTTGCATCATGGCTTAACTGGGAAAATTTTGTTTTAATCATAGGATTTGAAGAGAGGAAGGCAAAAGTATGTTTTTCATGTTTCTTAATGATCTCAGAATCGTTGTAAGGACTTTTCTCCCAGTTATCAATTTTCATTTCAGAGGTGTCTGCATGCGAATTTCTTCGAAATATAATGCATATTCAAACTTGGGATGAGGCATAGAACAGCTGATATGCAAAGGCACTGCTGTTTTGGCGTCCTCATCTGTGTAACCTACAATTTCAGGATTTTCCTTTCCACACATATAACATCTGCTTCGGTCTTTCTCCGTTAAACCTTTTAATTTATATCCAAGATTCCAAGGAAGTACCTCATCACTCTCAAGTACCTCAGAAAAAACTATTTCCTTTATTACAGACTGCCACCACCTTTGATCTTCCATATTGCCCGGCAACGAAAATATACCTTTGTATTTTGCTCTTTCAAAAATTGGCTCAACTTTCTTAAATGCCTCCTTCTTAATACCAAGCGTTGTTGCCACCCAAAGTCTGTCGTAAAGAAAGCCAGGCCTTTGCACCATGGTTTGCTTTGTCCATCTATAAATAATTCTGGGTAGGCTCAGCTCTTTGGACTTTATGGCTTCCTTAAGTTCTTCCGGAATAATCCTCAAAATATTTTCAATATCCCTTTTAGGGGGTTTTATTAATGAAATCAGTTGCTTGATATCATCGGGAGATTTTTCTCTTAATTTCCTAAAACCATTAGCGATTACTGTTAATAGATATTTTTTATCTGAAATCTCATGAAATTCAATTACCTCATCATAAAGAGCTTGCTTGTGGCGATCAATTTCATTTAATTTCACATTAGTTATGGCAACAATAGGATAAGATTTCCAGTCGTCCTTATCTCTTATTAGTTCGGCCGCAGAAGACCCAGTACCTATTATATTGGTGTCAGATGTATGGTCTAAACGATAATCAATAATTAGCAAGTCTGGTTTTTGCAGTTTTTCCGTAATTTCTTGTATTTTATCCAAAAGTTTTTGTTGAATAAGCGGAATAAAATCAATCTTAACTTTTAGTGCCTTTTCCAATTCTTTGCTTGCCATATTTTTTGGACCATTTATTTTTTCATCATCTAACCATAGAAATTGCATAGTCTTCATGGCAACTCGACCTCCAATACGGCCTTCCAATCGCCTTCTGGGGGCAGGATCCTAATGTCACCATTTCTTGCTTGCAGTATCTCCTTTACTATGCTTAGACCGAGTCCACTTCCAGTTCCGACAATATATTTATCTTCAGGATTTAACTTCTTCTCCAGGATTGAATAGAGTTTTCCATCAATATCCGCGACAAAGGGTATAAATATATCTCTGTGCTTGTTGGGATTCAACCCAAGGCCAGTGTCCATGAATCTTATATATACTCTACCACCAGACTTTTTCGCAGATATTTTTATCCTTCTTTTGTTGTCAGCTGCAATAATGGATTTGATAGAGTTAGAAAGTAAGTTCAAAAGAACGGCATATAACTCTGCCTCTAAAATGGGTCCGACAACAATGTTGGAGGGTATTTCATCTGTGTTGAGAGTTATGCCATAGCTCTCCGCTATAACTTTAAATGCATTCCTTGCTCCTTCGACTCTATCGTGAAGAGCTAAAGATTTCGGTGATTCCTTCCTGCTGTCAACGCCGATCAATGCTGTCATGTCCAATAATTCCAGCAGTCGTTCTTTTGAATTTCGCAACCAATCCTGAATATCATCAATATGCTTTCTTTCAGTTCTTGCAAGTCTCTCTTTAATGTTTTCGAGCTGCAATAGGCTGCTTTCAAGGTGTCCAAGAAGCATTTTCACTTCGTGGGAGAATATGAGTATTAATGTCGAGGTAGATGCAATAAGCCTAAGATGCTTTAATTCTTCCTTGTTGGACTGATTATGCTTAACAATTGCATCTGTTGCTTTATAAAATGTGGTGCTGATTCCCTGACGCTGCTTTGTAGGTAGAGTCGAGGCAATATCCCTAAACTCTTTCTCAAGATAGTTGACAGCAGTCTCAATGACCGTGTGAGATTCGACCGGTTGCTCAATGAATTCCTGAAAGCTAACTCTGCTTGCTTCTGCCTCTCCCCTTGTTTGCTCCCTGATATAAAAATCACGGTATATTGTCGCCCAATTGATAGCGAAGCGAACAAAATTCCGCAACTCCTTAAATTCATCGGAATCGAGGAACCCCTCGCGATTTGCTTTCATTACAAACCCTTTTGCCACGGGACCTATTTCCACAGTTCCGATATGATTCCTCATTGAGAGCAGGCTCAATAGTGCACGACTCGAATCAACGCCTCGGAGAGTGTCTGCGAAGGTTTGAAGTTCTTTTGAGGGAGCACCCTTTCTAACACCTCTGTCTTCGTCAATCTTCAACCAATCGTCATCACCATATGGATAGACCCTGAATCCTTTGTAGCGTATCTGCACTCCACCCCACTCAGGTAGAATCTCTTGTAGGTTTCCAATTGAGACAATACTTGTATCTCTCATCTGGCTTCTATCAAGCACCATAATTCCTATTCCCAATCCAATATCAGATAGTTTTGAGAATTTGCCCTCCGATACAATAGTCTTTTTTCCAATCCCAAGAGCATCAAGCTCACAAACGGCCTTGTGTCCCTTATTAATATAAGCCTTCAATGTCCCCCAGCCGGCTTTGATCAAATCAGATCTGAGATCCCTTATGTCGCCCTCAAAGCCAGGGGCTTCAAGGGAAATATTAAACCCGGGGTCCTCTTCAAAATCAGGCCGTCGAGCACCTCTGTTTGCTGCAAGGACAGCAAGTTGTCTTTTAAGATAATTATATCCCGTGGTAGACCACTCATCGATTAAATCTGAGATAATAAGTATCGTGCCCGTTTCTCCGGTTTTCTGAGTCTCCTGATTCCCATCACATTGTATATCTGTTACTTTTGTACCAGGCCTAAATTCCATCCAATTAAAAGTAACCTCAGTTCTTTCGAACTTATTTCTATTCTTCCCAGTTGTTATCAAGGTCAACTTTTTCCCGAGTCGACGACAGCAAAATCTTCCGATACCTTTTGAGCCTGTTTTAGGACGCCCATACTCTTGAGAGACATCTTTGTTAAGCTTGTTAGTCGTGGCGATATGCATCCAATAATCCTGGACTTCAATAAAGTTCATCCCAATGCCATCATCGATAATATGTATCTCGCTTATTCCAGAATCGTTCTCGATAAATTTAACTGTGACGTGACTGGCGTCAGCATCATAGGAATTCTTGACAAGCTCGACAAGGGCATAATGAACCTGTTCTACTAGACGTTCGCCAAGTTCCCCCAGAAGTGCACTATCCACTGTAAATCTCAGTGTCGTCATGATATTTTTATCAAGTCTGTTAGGATAAAATACATTTCAGAAGACCCCCGTAAAGAGAAGCACAATGCTCTAAATATATCTTCGTCCAATATTAACATTAACTCAAGCCTTTTAAAATAAAATTCTATTTGACAACAACATTACTTTCATTTCTTGTAAGGAAAGCAACTGTTAAATTATTTAAAAACTACTTACGAAGGGAGAGCATAGATTGCACTACTGAGCCGGAAGGAGCTTTGCGGCTCCTATACGGTTCGCCGGGAACCGTTTCCCGAGTGGCGAATCGAGCACAGTTGGTGGCCACCCGCTATCGCAGGTACCCGGCAGAGGGAATGCTCCGTAAGGGCATGCCGCACTGTCCTGAGGGCGTAGCCCGAGTTTGCATGCATGAATGACTGAGTTACATTATAGTGGGTAATGGCGCCCGCTTGCGGGTGGGGGAGCAAAAGAGTTTTCCGATGTTAAATCAATTTGGGCAACAAGCCATAAAAATTTCACCCCATGCCCAACACTATTGCAAGGCATCTTCTTGACACTCACATAACCCTCCCATTCAAGTGGTAGACGTAGTTTACTGGTACTCGATCACTGCTGCAATGGCCGCGACGATCTCCTCCATCATTGTCGACGATACCTTCCCAATCTTCTTTGTCAGCCGATCGATGGATACGCTCCGTATCTGAAGCACATCCACGGCCGACATCTTGTCCAGCCCATTTGCAGCATCGTTAACGATTTTGATGTGCCAAAAGTTTTTCGCATATCGTTCTTTCCAGTCTGTTATAGGAACAACCACATACACGGGCAGTATACCGAGGGCATCCGAACTTACGATAACAGCGGGGCGCTTTTTGTTGATCTCTGAACCTATTGTCGGGTCAAAATTTACCAGCCATACTTCACCGCGCGAGACTATCTTAATACTCAAGAATCTCTCCCGTTTCCAGATCTTCCATCTTTCCGGTTTTGTAATCCGCCGCCATTTCCTTAGCCTGCTTCGCCATTATCTTCCTGCGTTCCTCGATGGGCAGCTTCAGGAAGGCCTGCCGCTCAACGAGCGTGATTGGCTCCTGTACCTCTACCGATTCTCCCAACGCTTTCATGGCATCTCCCTTTGTTATGAACCCCTCGCTTAATGCGCGAAGCACATTTTTCTTAAGCCATTCCGATTTCTCCGGTTTTAACTCTAAGGGCTCTTCCTTTTTCCACCCCTCACGGTTAATCGTCATCCACCATTGTTTGTGGTGCTGATCTGAAATTACCCCGAGATCATGTAATCTGTACACTAAAGACTGGATGCTCATGCCATATTTCTGCTTCAAGAGAAACAGTTCCGCGGCTTGAACGAGAGACCTCTTTTGTCCCAACTCTCTGAACAAAACCTCATCAGGCGCAAGGAAAGCGCCTGCGAAGCGAAAGGCGACCTTCTCTTCATCAAGATTTTTTGGCATATCGAGCACCAGGTGTCCCAATTCATGGGCCAGATTCAGTCTCTGTCTTCCGCCGGGTAAGGATTTGCGGGAGACGACAGCGGCGGCGGCAACATGTTTTTCGCTGTCATAGGCAACTGCGGAGATTCCATCGAACCGTTGCGATGCCTCTATCTCGAATACATGGACAAAGCGATCCTCCAGGGTACCCGTCACAGTCGGGATGGGTCCCAACCCGAGGTTCCATTTGTATCTTAACCCCTTCGCAAAGTCTTCTGTATCTTCGATAGTCCTGACCTTAAAACCTTTCACCGGAAGATCAACCTCGGTTGTTCCCTGGATCATCTGCTGTAAGCGAACACGATCTTCGAGCATCTGACAGACTACGGATTCAACCCTTTGTTGTTCAGTCTTGGCAAGGCCGGTACCCTTGCGGTACGCAATGAATTTACAATGAATCGATGGCTCACTCCACAGATATGCGGCCTTTACACCAAGGGCGCCGGCGAGTCTGTTCAACACCAGTGCAGATGGCTTGGATAGGCCCAGTTCATATTTGGAAAGCGCCTGCCTGGTCACAATCCCACCCATTTCGGCAGCCAGGTCCTCCAGGGACAATCCCCGGGCAAGCCGTAATTGCTTTAATCTTCCTACCATAAAATTTTCTCCTCTTAGTTGACAACTATGTCATTAAATATAGAAATTGTCAACTACTATTTCTTCGTGTAATGAATGTTCGAGGACGCTTGCGGATGGGGGAGCACAACAGTGCTCCTGCGAAAACAATATTTGGGCAACAATTGGTTCTATAAATGTGGTATAATAAACAATATGAAGAAGCATCTTTATAGCATTCTCATTCTCGTCATATCCTTTTCACTGGTACTTCCTTCTGCAAGCTATGCCTGGCATCACAGATACTACCGTGGGTACGGTGGATGCTGCAACGGCTGGGGTGTCGGAGCGGCGATTGCAGGAGGGCTTCTTGTCGGCGCAGTTGTCGGCAATGTCATAGCCAGGAGCGCTGTCTATAGTACGCCGCCGCGAAGGGTATATTATTCTCCCCGGCCAAATACGGCATATGCCTATCCGGACCCGGCTTTTGTTGCCAGATACAGCCAGCAGAAAGCCCCCGGGGAATGGGTTGTTGTCCCGGGCCAATCGGTGAATGGAAAGTGGGTTCCGGAACACAAGGTCTGGATACCTTAATTCTATATCTTCCATCTGGGTGAGCATCAGTGCCGGACTTTCCCCGCAAACACGCTCATTCCGCTCCAGCGGCTCCAATCGCTCGCGTTCGGCTTCGGAACTTTTGCTTCGCAAAAGACCGAGCTTCCTCGCCTCACGACGGTTTGCTACAGGAAAGCCCGACACTGATGCCCTGAGGTGATATATCCGGGTTAATCTGATTTTTGACTGCGAAGCGATGCCGGTTTATGCTTTCCTGCCGGAGGATATCTTCTTTGTTTTTGTTTGATTTTCCGTCATTTCCCCGTTGACGTACCTTTTCAGGAAGGCGCCGGTGTAGCTGGTGGGTGATTCCATGACCTCTTCCGGCGAGCCTTTCGTGATGATCCTGCCGCCTTTGTCGCCGCCTTCAGGGCCAAGATCTATGATGTAGTCAGCGCACTTGATGACATCGAGGTTGTGTTCTATCACGACTACGGAATTTCCTCTCTCGATAAGTTCCGCAAGGACATGGAGGAGTTTTTCTATGTCGACAAAATGGAGCCCTGTCGTAGGCTCGTCGAGGATGTAGAGGGTCTTCCCTGTGTCCCTCTTCGACAGCTCCCTTGAAAGCTTTATCCGCTGAGCCTCCCCGCCCGAAAGGGTCGTTGCTGCCTGTCCCAGCCTGATGTATCCGAGGCCGACCTCGTTGAGCACCTTCAGTTTGCTTTTGATGTGCGGCAATGCGTCAAAAAATTCCATTGCCTGCGTGACAGTCATTTCGAGGACATCGGCGATATTTTTCCCCTTGTACCTGATCTCGAGGGTGTCCCGGTTGTATCTTTTGCCCTTGCAAGCATCGCAGACGATGTAGATATCGGGCAGGAACTGCATCTCGATCTTCACAAACCCTTCGCCGGTACAGGTCTCACACCTCCCGCCCTTCACGTTGAAGCTGAACCTGCCCTCTTTGTAGCCTCTCATCCTCGATTCCGGGAGTTTTGTGAAGAGCTCCCGTATGTGCGTGAAGATGCCGGTATAGGTTGCGGGGTTCGAGCGCGGCGTCCTTCCTATCGGTGACTGGTCAATGTCGATGACCCTGTCTATGGCCTCATAGCCTGTTATCCCTTCCGATTCCCCGGCCCTGTCTTTTGACCTGTAGAGTTTTTGCTTCAGGAGCGGATAGAGGGTATCGACGATGAGGCTGCTCTTCCCTGAGCCTGATACGCCTGTTATGGCCGTGAATACGCCGAGGGGGATCTTGACGTCGATATCCTTGAGGTTGTTTACACGGGCCCCTTTGATCGTTAAAAAGCCCCTGGGCTTCCTCCTGTTGTCTGGTATATGGATCTCGCGTTTCTTTGACAGGTACAGTCCTGTAATGGAATCAATGTGTTTCATAAGCTCGCCCGGTGTGCCCTGGAAGACGAGGTTGCCGCCATTCTCACCGGCGCCCGGTCCGAGGTCAACGACGTAATCGGATGAAACGATCGCGTCATGATCGTGTTCCACAACGATCACCGTGTTGTCGAGGTCGCGCAGCCTTCTCAGCGTGTTGAGCAGGCGCTCGTTGTCGCGCTGGTGGAGGCCTATGCTCGGTTCATCGAGGACGTAGACAACCCCTGTGAGCCCGGAGCCGATCTGCGTGGCGAGACGTATCCTCTGGGACTCGCCTGCAGACAGGGTGGCGGAGTTCCTGCTTAAGCTGATGTAATCGAGACCGACATCGATGAGGAATTTCAGGCGCGAGACGATCTCTTTCAGGATCGTGCGCGCTATCTCCTTTTCCTTGTCGGTAAGCCTGATGGTGTTGAAGAACTTTGAGCATTCGGTGATCGTCATCCTCGCGACCTGGTCTATGTTGAGGTCGTTTATCCTGACCCAGAGCATCTCCTTTTTCAGCCTGGCGCCGTTGCATGTGGGGCAGGGGATGAGGTTGATGAACCGTTCAAGCTTCTCTTTCTCGTAATAGTCCGCCCGGTCCCATTCCCGCTCCAGCTCGCCGATAACCCCTTCAAAAGGTTTTTTTACGAAGTCCCGCCTGGATCCCCTGTCGGAATAGAATTCGATCATCTCTCCCTTTGAGCCGTAGAGGATCGCATCCTGCACGGCCTGCGGCAATTGCCTGAAAGGTTTCCTGATGTCTATCTTGTAGTGGTTGACGAGCGCTTCGAGGAAAGGCATGAAGTGTACCGGGTTTTTTTCGCCCCAGGGGACAACCGCGCCGTCGCGCAGAGAAAGGTCATGGTTGGGAATGATAAGCGCTGGATCGAAATATTCTTTCACGCCGAGACCGAGGCATGCCGGGCAGGCGCCGTAGGGGTTATTGAAGGAGAACATCCGCGGCGCGATCTCGGGGTAACTGATGCCGCAGTCAGGACAGGCGAATTTTTCGCTGAAGACCATGGTGTCCTTTTCGACCTCTACCTTGATGATCCCGCCGGCCTTGTTGAGCGCCAGCTCCACCGCCTCGAAGAGCCGCCGTTCAATGCCGTCACGGATGGTTATCCTGTCGACGATAACATCGATATCATGCTTTTTGTTCTTGTCGAGCTCGATGTCGTCGGCGAGGTCAACGATCTTCCCATTCAATTTTATCCTGGTGAAGCCCTGTTTCCTCAGCTCATCGATCTCCTTTCTGTATTCGCCTTTCCTTCCCCGGACAATAGGCGCCAGGATCGTGAGATTTTTCCCCGGACCGAGTGAGAGGATAGCGTCGACGATCTGGGGAGCATGCTGGCTCTTGATCTCCTTTCCGCAGCCGTAGCAGTGGACGTGCCCGATCCTCGCGAAGAGGAGCCTCAGGTAATCGTATATCTCCGTCACTGTCCCGACGGTGCTCCTGGGGTTCTTGCTGATGTTTTTCTGCTCGATGCTGATGGCGGGGGACAACCCCTCTATGTAGTCCACATCGGGTTTTTCCATGAGTTCAAGGAACTGGCGGGCATAAGAAGAGAGGGACTCCACGTATCGTCTCTGTCCTTCAGCATAGATGGTGTCGAAGGCAAGCGTTGATTTGCCGGAGCCGCTCGGTCCGGTGATGACGACCATCTTGTTCCTGGGGATGGTGACGTCGATATTTTTGAGATTATGTTCCCGTGCGCCTTTTACGAATATTTTATCCATATTTTGAGGTTAGAGATCAGGCTTAACCACCTTATTGTATCAGAAAATGTCACCTATTGCAAAGAGGATGAGCGTTTAAACCCCGTAATTCGTGATTCGTAATTCGTAATTGGATGAACCATGTAAAAAGTGAAAGGTGAAAGGTAATAGGTGATAGGTGATAGGTAATAGGTGATGGGTGATAGGTCATTGCGAGCCCGCAGGGCGCGGCAATCTCATTAATAGGTTATATCCTTGGATCGCCACGTCGCTTCGCTCCTCGCGATGACGGTAAAGGATGGAACTCCTCGCGATGACGGTAAAGGATGGAACTCCTCGCGATGACGGTAAAGGATGGAACTCCTCGCGATGACAATATAACAAGAACCTTTTTCCTTCAGGAAAGAAAAAGAAGACTTCTCTGCAGGCTCGAGCGTAGCGGGCGAGAGACAGGGTTTTCATGCTTTTGTATTTGTCTTAACATAGAACGTTGAACGGATGTTTCAATTATAACGGAAGCCTTTCTCCCTGAAGAGCCTGACGCATACGTTGACTGCTTCAGGATCGTACAGGATGCCTTTATTTTTCGCTATTTCATCAAGGGCCGCGTCCTGGCCCCGGGCAGGCCTGTAAGGACGGGGAGCGGCGATCGCCTCTGTTACATCGGCGACTGCAAGAATCCGTGCTTCAAGGAGGATGTCAGGTCCTTTCAGCCCCCGTGGATAACCGGAGCCGTTGAGCCTCTCGTGGTGCTGAAGGACTATTTCCGCCACAGGATAAGGCATCCCGGCATCCTTGAGTATATCGTACCCCACCTGGGGGTGAACCTTTACGAGGCTGTATTCTGTTTCGGTAAGTTTCGCCGGTTTGCTGAGGATCTCGGCCGGTACGGATATCTTGCCGATGTCGTGAATGATCCCTGCTATTCCAATATGTTCTATCGTATCATAGGTTAATCCCATCTCACCGGCTATAGCCATGGCAATGTCCGACACCCTTTTCTGGTGGCCCGCTGTGCCGGGGTCTCTCATCTCGGTCATCGATGACATTGCCCGGATCACTCCTCTCAGGGACTTCCGCAGGTTTCCAAGCTCTTCCGCGGCGAATTTGCGGGAGGTGA
This sequence comes from Syntrophorhabdaceae bacterium, assembly GCA_028713955.1. Lineage (NCBI taxonomy): Bacteria > Pseudomonadati > Thermodesulfobacteriota > Syntrophorhabdia > Syntrophorhabdales > Syntrophorhabdaceae > Syntrophorhabdaceae bacterium. Next base: position 683 of record JAQTNJ010000020.1, on the reverse strand, counting down.
TGTCCTGAAGCGTGCCTTCGTAATAGAGGATCGTGCCGTTCGCGTCCCTCACCGCATGGGAGGTAACGGATACCCATTGCAATCCCTTGTCTTTTTTCCGCATCATGATCTCGAAGTCCTTCACAAAACCATGTTCTTCGAGGAGGCGCTTGAGCTCCGCGCGGCGGCTCGGGTCAACATAGAGCTGATGGGCGATGTCGGTTACCGACAGGATCACTTCCCCGGGGGAGCTGAATCCGTGAATCCTTGCGAGTGCGGGATTGACGCTCAGGTACCTTCCGTCCGGTGTGACCTGGAATATGCCTTCCGACGCGTTTTCAAAGATATTACGGTATTTTTCTTCTGATCTCCTTAATTCCTCTTCTACTTTTTTGCGCGCCGTAATATCTTCCAGCGTGCCCTCGTAGCAGAGTATCCTCCCGGTTTCATCTTTGACTGCCCGGACATTCAGTGAACCCCATAGCGTTGAACCATCTTTCCTGTAAAATTGCGCCTCAAAGGCTCCTACTGTTCCATGTTCCGCGAGGAGTCTCTGGAATGTATGCCTGTTCTCGTGATCGGTATAGAGCTGCTGACCTATGTTGGTAACGTCACGGACCATTTCTTCCGGAGAGGCGTAACCGAATATGCGGGCCATCGCGGGGTTAACGGCGATCAAATGACTATCCGGCGTACTCTGGAAG
>JAQTNJ010000019.1 GCA_028713955.1 Syntrophorhabdaceae bacterium | reverse complement strand
ATGCAAACAAGGATTCCGAGAAGCATAACAATTGTTAGAAATTTTTTCATTAAATCTCACCCCTTTCTTGTATTTTATTTATTTTAATGTTCATGTGAAATCGCACCTGAAAAATACGCCATTGACAGAAGCATAAATACGAAGGTCTGGACGAATGCCACAAAGAGACCGAGGAACATGACCGGGAGAGGAACAAGAAGTGGAACGAGACCGAAGAAGATTGCCGTCACGAGATGGTCGCCGGTTATATTGCCGAAAAGCCTCAGGCCCAGAGAGAGCGGTCTTGCGATGTGCCCGATAAGCTCGATAGGTATCATCAATGGTGCAAGCCACCAGAAAGGCCCCGTGAATTGCTTGAGATATTTTATACCATGTTCTTTAAAACCGTAGTAATGGGTCATAACGAAGACCGTGAGGGAACATGCAAAGGTCGTATTGACATTATCTGTTGCAGGAAGAAATCCCGGGACGAGCCCCGAAAGATTGTTGAAGAGGATAAAAAGTGCCAGAGTACCGAGTAACAGCACAAACTCCTTGCCTCTTGGTCCCATGGTGTCGACAATAATATTCGAGAGGCTCTCTACGATCATTTCCACAAATGTCCCGAAGGTCAGCTTCCCTTCCGGGATAATATCATCCTCTCTTTTTTTGAGCTGCTTGTAGCCGAGTATCGCAATGACGATGAGGATAACTGATATGATCAGGGCATTCGATACGTGAGGCGGCAGGTTTTTCAGAAAAGGAAAGAGAGACGCCCAGGTAAATACTTCATGTTCCATTAGTTTTGTCTCCTTTTTGCAACAGGTGTCAGGGCTATCTGAATCTGGTTTACCACGACAGACATGAATACTGTTGATAAACCGATGAGAAAACATACTACGTTAATATCACCAAAGACAACTACCAGGACCACCAGCCCAATGAGGACGAGAAACTTCAATGGAAGTTTAATGAGAAGATCTTTCTTCCGGACCTGCGGTTGGGCAAATCCGCCCTGAATGATCTTTTTCAGGAATCTGAAATTGATGGTCATGATGGAGCTTGCAACGGCGAAGCTGAAAAAATACTTGAATTCCCGGGTTATAAGCAAAATGAGGATTGAGCCAAGGATAAGAATGAAGACATTTATCCGCTCTATGTCATTGATGGTTGTCTCTTTCATTGTCCTTTTTAACCTTTTTCAAAAGCGTGAATATAGTTTTCATCGCCGCAGTGACGCCAAAGATCATAAAGATAATCGTCAGGTACGGTGATGTTTTAAAAAACGAATCCAGGAAGTAGCCAATGGCAATTCCGATGGCAACGGACAGGCCCATCTCTAATCCCAGTGAGCTGTAACTCAAAAGAGATCTGACCACATCCTTCTTACTGTTCTGAATTGTCATGTCCATCAGATTTCCGTCTTTTTCTAACATACAGGTGCCCTCATAGTCAACATTTTTTCTTGGTTTCTTCGCTCCTTGCATTGTCATGTGGACAGCCTGAAACCTTTATGCTCACATTGTATGAAAATTGTTTTGGATTTTCCTTTTCGTGTATGTTATAAAAGACAACTCAGGGGCCGTTAGCTCAGTCCGGTAGAGCAGTTGACTCTTAATCAATTGGTCGGAGGTTCGAATCCTCCACGGCCCAAATAAAAATCAACCCCTTACGAAACTTATCCATTATCTGAAATCCTCCAGATTGTATGGTTTTTGTATAGTTGACATCTCCGTTGAGGATGCTATCGGGCATGTCAAGTGCCTTGACTTTGTGGGAAGGCGCAAAGTGAACATACACAATGAGACGAAAAGGCATGTCAAGGGTTGCGGAAGTTATAGTGTTGAAGATTATTTTATCCGAAGTGTTTATGAAATGTCTCTTCAATTACAGAGTGAATATCCTTACGGAACTGCTCATATTGCTTTAAGAAGACCTTCCCTGCCACAGTGAGATTTGAGCCTCCGCCCGATACCCCTCCTACCCTCCTCTCGATCATTTGAAATCCAAGCTCCTTTTCGCAATCGTTCAGGACGTTCCATGCCTTTTGATAAGACATATCCAGCTTCATGGCTGCCATATGAAGAGATCCTGTCTTTTCTATTCCCTTTAAAAGCAGGTATGGACCCTCACCAAAGGCCTTCCCTTCATTCTCAAGCCAGACTTTATAGGCTACCTTCATTTTTTAACCCCTTTATAATGTATTGTAATCAATAGCGTTAGTCATGTCAATTGGTTGATTTGAATAGTTGACCTGTTTGAATATTGTACAAAATGCTTGACCGGACGTTATATTATTTGATATATAACGAACGTTATATTTTAACACATATAACGATGAATTCATCAGAATAAACGAGAGAAAATGAATGGAGAGAATAAAAGAGAGTGTTGCTCATTATGCTGGAAAAAAGGGCATGTAGATGCCCGTACAATACAATATAAAGGAGGATGTACAAATGAAGAATGTTGCGATTAAATTGTTCCTTGGTGTGTTCTGCTTAGCGCTTCTGGCGGCCCCGGTCATGGCCGGTGAGATCAACCTGTCGGCAGCAGCCAGCCTGAGAGATGTACTCAACGAACTTTCCGACACCTATGCAAAGGACAATCCGGGCGTTACCTTCCTGAAAAATTACGGCGCTTCCGGTGCCGTAGCCAAACAGATTGAAAACGGCGCTCCGGCTGATCTTTTTCTGTCCGCCAATGTAAAGTGGATGGATCATCTGAAAGAGAAGAAGGTTGTCGATGAAAAGAGCATCACCACCTTTGCGTACAATTCGGTTGTCTTTGTGGGTAAACCGGAGTTGAAGGTAGCGGGCCTTAAGGATCTGGCGAAGTTAAACAAGATCGCCATCGGCAGCCCGAAGAGTGTGCCTGCCGGCCAGTATGCTGATGAGGCATTAAAGAAGGCGGGTGTGGAAAAAGAGCTTGAGAAGAAACTGGTTATGGCAAAGGATGTTCGTGAATGCCTTATGTACGCTGACCGGGGTGAAGTGGACGGCGCCTTTGTCTACAAGACCGATGCGGAGCTGATGGCGAAGAACGTGAAGATACTCTTTGCGGTGCCGCAGGAGCTCTACGCCCGGGTGACCTATCCCATGGCGCTTACCGCAGCAGGCAGCAAAAAGACAGAGGCTGCGGCATTCTTCAAATTTTTACAGTCAGACAAGGCAAAAAAGATCCTTGAAAAGTATGGTTTTGTCGTCCGGTAACCAAGTATGCCAAGTTTTACCCCTTCCGATTATTCGGCAATTTTGTTATCGATCAGGGTAGCCGTTGTGGCTACCCTGTTGTCTCTTCCTTTCGGCTTTGCCGTGGCATATCTTATGACATACCGGCGGTTCCGGGGGAGGGTCGTATTGGATGTCATCGTCAACCTCCCTCTGACCCTGCCGCCCGTGGTAGTAGGATATCTTCTTCTTCTGCTCCTTGGTCAGCATGGATTCATAGGAAAAATGATACTCCAGCCGCTGGGTATCAATCTGATCTTCACCTGGAAGGCGGCGGTTGTCGCCACGGCAGTGGTTGGTTTTCCCCTTATGGTCAGGTCTATCCGCATAGGTATGGAGACAATAGATGAGCGGCTCATCCAGGCCTCCCGGACCCTCGGCGCAGGATGGATGGATACCATTTTTACCGTCATTGTGCCGCTTTCGGTGCGTGGTCTTATTGCCGGCTCTGTGCTTATGTTTGCCCGTGGTCTGGGCGAATTCGGCGCCACAATCATTGTGGCAGGCAACATCCCCGGTGTAACCCAGACGATCCCTCTGGCAATCTATGAATACGTCAGTTCGCCGGGGGGCGACGTAATGGCCCTCTCCCTTTGTCTTGTCTCCATTACCATCTCAGTCATAGTGCTCCTTTTCCACGAATGGCTCGGCAGACGCATGGTGAGGTCGGACTAAAGTGGAACTCACTGTTAAAGTGCAAAAGCAGTTTGGCACCTTTACTCTGGATGCAAATTTTGCGATCCAGGGGGACCAGATCGGGGTTTTTGGCCCTTCGGGCAGCGGCAAGTCAACCCTGGTCAGTCTTATAGCGGGTTTAAGGCATCCTGACCGGGGTTTTATCAGTCTCGACGGCGAAACGCTTTTCGATAGTAATCACGGGCTTCATATGTCGACGGAACACCGTCGCATCGGTATGGTTTTCCAGCGTCCTCACCTGTTTCCCCACCTGAGCGTCAGGAACAACCTTCTTTACGGTTATAAGCGGTGTAATCCACGGTATCGAAAGATTACGCTGGATACGCTGGTGAACGTGATGCAGGTAGGACACCTGCTCGACAGGGGGGTCAGGCATCTGTCGGGGGGAGAGAAGCAGAGGGTGGCCATAGGTCGGGCAGTCCTCTCGAATCCCCGGCTCCTGTTGATGGATGAACCTCTGTCTGCCGTCGATGATAGTCTCAAATTCCAGATCATCTCTTACCTGAAGGATACCTGCGAGATCTTCAAGATCCCCTACCTTTTTATCTCGCATGCCCTGCTGGAGATGAGGATCATGACGAACCGGGTCCTCACGGTAGAGGACGGCCGTGTGACAGGACAGGTCACAGCGGAAGCTCTGGCGCGGGACAGGATGAAAGATGCAGTTGGTTACAACAACCTTCTCCGGCTCACTGCGCCGCGGCGCATTAACGGCTTTTATGCATATCGCTGGGGAGATCAGGAGCTTTTCGTTTCCAGCGACAGTTCTCTGGCCGAGACGCTTTTTGAGTTGTCATCAACGGACATCATTCTTTTCAAGCGTCACCCGGAGGCGATCAGCGCCCGTAATCTGCTTAAGGGGACTGTAGTCGATATCTTCGACACGGGGGCCAGGGTAGGCGTGGAACTGAAATGCGGCGACGGACGGCTTATCGCCGAGATCGTGAAAGAGGCGGCCAATGAGCTGGAGTTGGCAAGAGGTGTTGAGATATACGCTGCCATAAAGGCTGTGGCGTTCAGGCGTCTGGGATAATTTCGGGGTTGAATTAAGGCGGGCCGGTTTTGACAGAAAAAAATCGAGGTTTGGAAACAGGATGGAAAGCCGCCAAACCTCGATTCCTGGCTGAAATGAGCCCTACGATTAATCTATGGCGATTATGACGTTTGTCGCCTTGATCACAGCGTATACATCTTTACCTGCCGCAAGCCCTAATCCCTCGGCCGATGTCTTGGTAATGATTGAGACAACATTTGCGCCTCCGGGGATCTCAATGACAACCTCTGTGTTGACTGCGCCGTGCGTAACGCTTTTGACCTTCCCCTTTAATACGTTTCGTGCGCTTAACTTCATCTTTTATCACCTCCCTTTATGTATGTATTTTTTATAGCACAAAAATAGTTATAGTCAAGCTGCACGGCGGTTTAAACCAAAAAACCGTTTGACAAGAAAGAACAATAACTCTAAAATATAGACATTGAGTCTTACATATGGAGTAATGGTCTAAATGGGGATCATAGAAAGAAGAAAACGTGAAAAGGAGGCGAGACAGGAACTGGCAGTAGACGCAGCGATGAGCATATACGATAAGGACGGCTATCATGCAATTACCATGGAAAGGATAGCGGAGAAGTCTGAATTGAGCCGGGCCGCACTATACATATATTTTAAGAACAAAGAGGAGATAATGGTAAGCGCCATAGCGTGTCATGCCGACTACTTTGAAATTATCCTGCAGGAATTGTACGATAACCGGGAGAGCGTTAAGGAGGAACTGCTGGAAAGGCTATGGGAATGCTTTCAGAAGTTCTATGAAAAGGATCACGTGGCCTTTACCGCGTGGCTGTATTTTCACCAGACAGAGATGCTCAGCAACCTCCCTGAGGAATTACGAAAAGTTATTCACAGGCTGGGCGCGAAAATAGTCGGCCTGCAGCATAAGATAGTGAAGTACGCGGTAGAGAAAAAGATATTTATTCAGTATGATTACAGGGCGCTTTCAGAGGTGATATGGTCCTCTTTTCTGGGGATCGTGTATGTAGAACGGAGCAAGAAGGTGCTTTCCAACAAGAACCATATGGATATTACACAAGACATAGCTTTAAAGGTTTTATCGCGTGGCGTTTTGAATACGTCGAGGAAAAACAGAGGGAACGATGCGGGTGGTATTGATGCTTGATAATGAATATAGAATGTTAAAGAAACTGTGTTATTGCGAAACGACCGGGACCGAAAGATAAATTTTTTTTGCCTGCCGTTATATAAATGTAAATATAACGATAGACAAAAAGTCCCTACTGTTCCATAACAAAAAAGGTTTAAAGAAAGCGCAACTATGCAATTAATAAATTTAATAAGAAAAGGAGGAATTACTATGGGCAGAATATTTGAAGCAATAATGCGTTTTATGCTGAATCAACGGCTTCTCCAGAGGTTCGAGGAAAAAGTGCCAAAGGGAGAAACGGCGACAATCGATGTGTTCTTGGAAAAAGGAAAAGAATATGTAGCGAGAGGGAGGGTCTTAAAGGGCCGTGGAACGCCGGTACTGTCACTCGGGAGCTTTACAGGTTTTGTGGTCCCAATGTACTACGGCGGTAAGAGGAGATGTTTTTACGTGACCCCTGAAAGAGACGGCCTGTACCGTATCTGGGTAACGATCAAGCCCGCCGTGGAAGGCCGGGAGCGGGAGCCAGCTATCGTTTCTGTCACCCTTTCCTGTGCAAATCCTACTCCTGAGTACATCATAGACTCGATCAAAACATTACCCTGCGAGTCAGACTGGCCTGGGTTCAAAGAATACGAACTTACGGAAGGGCTGCACGAAACAGAGGCAACCGTCAAGCCGGAATACAAGGGAAGCAGCACGATGATCTATGATGATGAAATACCAGAAAAGAATAAAGCAGCAGGTTAAGCGGCATATAGGGGATAGGGGACATTGTTAATTTTCGTGACTTATTATCCTTCCCGTGGCATGATCCTCTTTTTTGTCCCGGACTAGTCCCCGTAAACAGGCATGCACCCGCGGCATGTCCCGCTCCCTCAGTTATCACATCTATGAAGCGGCCATTGAAACGGCGCGGCGATTGACGAAGACCTCCGTCTATCGCATCTCCCGGCGGATGCGTAAGAGAATAAAGGAACTCTTCGGCGAGGCCGAGGAGTTTATGGGATTGCAAAGGGCGAAGTTCCGGCTCCGGACCGATTTCTTTTTTGATGCAGACCGGTATTTTCATTTGCTTCTCCTATTATGTAGTCTGTGCTCGGCGCTTGTGCCATATATATGCGCTTCGAAATTTTTTTGTCAGGACTAAACCCCGTGTTTGTGGGAAAACATCAGACAGGCAGACCAATGAGGCTACATCCGCAGCCGACATCGAGACAAAGATCTAACTCAGCTATGCGCTATGTCCATCGAACATCTTTACGTTGTCATGCATTTATCTTAAAAATTAAAAAAAATACTTGACAAATAATGACATCAAGTTTATTATTTAGACATAGAGTCTATCACATGGAGAAAATGTCTATATGGGTATCATAGAAAGAAGAAAACGCGAAAGGGAAGCGAGGCAGGAACTGGCAATAGGCGCAGCGATGAGCATATATGATAAAGACGGCTACCATTCAATTACCATGGAAAAGATCGCGGAGAAATCGGAGTTGAGCCGGGCAGCGCTCTATCTGTATTTCAAGAACAAAGAGGAGATAATGGTAAGCGCCATAGCATCTCATGCCGACTACTTTGAAAGTATCCTGCAGGAATTATACGACAACCGGGAGCGCTTTAAAGAGGTTCTGCTGGAAAAGCTATGGGAATGCTTTCAGAAATTCTACGAAAAAGACCAACTGGTCTTTACCGCGTGGCTGTATTTTCACCAGACCGAGATGCTCGGCAATCTCCCCGAAGAACTGCGCAACATCATTCACGGACTGGGCGCGAAAGTGGTTGCCCTGCAACATAAGATAGTCAGGTACGCAGTAGAGAAAAAGATCTTCACCCAGTGTGATTACAGGGCGCTTTCAGAGGTAATATGGTCCTCTTTTCTTGGGATCGTGTATGTGGAAAGAAGCAAGAGGGTGTTGTCCAACAAGAACCATATGGCCGTTACACAGGAAACAGCCTTGAAGGTCTTATCGCAAGGCGTCCTGAACCCTTTGCACAAGAACGAAGTGAGTGAAAAAAGGAGCAAGCATGCTTGTTCATGAATATAAAGACGTAAGAGAGCACAGCCGTGCTGCTGATAAATTTAAAATAAAAAAAATAAAAGGAGGAATTACCATGGGCAGGATATCTGAAGCAATTACGCGTTTTATGTTGAATGAAAAGCTTCTCCAGAGATTCGAAGAGAAGGTTGTTAGCGGGGAAACGGCGACAGTCGATGTGTTCTTAAAAAAGAACATGGAATATGTCGTGAAAGGAAAGGTCTTAAAAGGACGTGGAACTCCGGTGCTGTCAATCAGGGATGTCGCCGGTTCAGCGGTTCCCACGCTGTACAGAAACCACGAGAAGTCCTTTTCCGTGATCCCGGAAAAGGATGGCTTGTATCGTATAGGGGTTGAGGCCAGGACAGAAACTGATAAGCGGGAACCGGTTACCCTCGCGGTTACGTTTTCCTACAACATCCCTTCGCCCAGGCACACGATGGGCGCGATCGAAACGATGCCCAGCGAGTTGAGCTGGTATATGGTAGCAGGTAACGATCTGGAGAAGAGGGGGCGGGAAACAAATGAAGCCGTTGAAATGGAAGGCCGTGGAACAATGGTTTATGACGAAATGTTGGAAAATAGCAAAACGGGCTAAGGGGCGCTGAAGGCGATCGGATAAGCCGGAGTTTATTTTTGGTGAATATTTATGTTTCCTTGATGCTGAGAAAATGGTATAATTAGTCAATACAGAAACGAGGAAATGTTTGGGCGGGCATTCCGGTATGGCTACTCAATAGCATCCCCCCATGTAGTCATATCGTTGCTCGCCCTCTTAGTATCAGTGAATAGTCGATAGTAATAAAACCCCGTGAATAGTAGATAGTAGATAGCAAGCGACAATGCGGCAGAGCCTTTTTGCCGAACGCCTCACATCGAACGTTTTCCTGGGAATCCCGATATACGAACTACGATATACGATATACTATATACTATATACGAAATACTGCCTTATACTGCCTTTAGCTATTTATTAATTTCTACCTGCGGGTTTTGATTTTTTAGGCGCCGGCTTCTTTTTGCCGCTTGTCTGTTGTTGTTTCTTGAGTTGTTCAGCGGCCTTTTCTTTCTGGATCTTCAGGGTTTCAATATCACCTTTCATCTGTGTCAGATCCGCCTTGATCCGTCCCTTTTCCCTGTTCACCTCTTCAAGCCTCGACTCTACAGAGGAAAGTTGTGTTTTGAGTCCTTCAATCCTGGCGAGATCTGCCGACATGGATGACACCTTTGCGCCGAGTGAGACGACCATGATACCCAGTACCACTATCAGTATAAAGGAAATGATCAACCCTATAGGCAGGTTCCTGACAATGGATTTAAACCTGTTTTCATCTTTCAGTGTATTCTGATTGTCAAGAAGCAAGGGGAATTCATCATCCTGGTTGACCGGTTTTCCATTTTCATCAAAGATAGGCATATGTTACTCCTTGGTTATAAAGTTATTTATCCTAATTACCATATAATTATTTAAATTACAAAAGAAAAAACGATATATACCCGAGCAATACCATGCGGTATTTTTCGCCGACCGCCGAACGCATCACGCCGAACGACCTTCGATATACGATATACGGTTTACTATGAGCCATGAACAATGAGCTGCCTTCGGTATAAGTCTTTGAAAAACCTTGACAATAGACAAAAAAAACGTTAATTTTCAGATAATTTATGGACCGGACGCTCCTGCTGAATACAACCTTTGAACCTATCAGCGTACTATCCTGGAAAAAGGCAATTACACTTGTTTTTCTCGGGAAGGTAGAGGTTTTGAGAGAGTACGAGAGGGAGATAAAAGGCGTATCGATAAGCATCAGACTGCCGGCAGTTATAAGGCTCCAGAGGCTTGTGCGCAGCAACCACACGCAGGTGAAGTTTTCCAGGAGGAACATTTTTTTGCGGGACGACCACGTCTGCCAGTACTGCGGAGAAAGGTTTGATTCCAAGGGCCTCACCTGTGATCACATTATCCCCAAATCACGGGGCGGGATCACGGAGTGGACCAACATTGTCACGTCATGTATCCGCTGCAACCTGAAGAAAGGGGATAAACTCCCCGAAGAAGCAGGGATGCATCCGAGGAAGAGACCATCCCGTCCGAATGGTTTTTATCTGTTGATGCTGCATCTTGGCGTGAAAGTCTTTCCTGAATACTGGAGAGAATACCTTTTTCTGAGGGACTAATATGGACAGAGTATGGGCGCCGTGGAGAATGGAATATGTCACAGGCGCAACAATGAAAGGCGACAAGAGATGTTTTCTTTGCATCGATGCACAGGATGACGAAAAGGCCCTTGTTATCGGAAGGTTCGGCAAGGCCTTCGTGATTATGAACCGTTTTCCTTATACAAACGGTCATGTTATGGTCGTGCCGGTCAGGCATACAGGCTTAGCCGAGGATTTAACCGATGAAGAATCCCTCGACATGGTGCGTATTACAAAGAAGATGGTTGTCATTTTCAAGGAAGAATTCAAGGTCGATGGGCTGAATATCGGCATTAATGTCGGAAGGGCGGCCGGTGCCGGCCTCGAAGAACATATCCATATCCATATCGTGCCACGATGGCTTGGTGACACAAATTTCATGCCTGTCCTGGGAGAAACCCGGGTAATATCCGAGCACCTCCTTGAGACATACAAGAAACTGAGAAGAAGGTTTGTTGAAACGGTTTTTTGATAACTCCTTACCTCTTTTAAATCCCGTTGATATAGTTGAAACATTTACAGGGCATAATAAAGAGGAGCTTACCCTGCCTGAAAGGGCTATCATCGTATTTCATACGGGGGATCTCAGACGTCTCATACATAAAACAGGGGCTGAGGTCATCGATCAATGGTCAGGGTTCCGGTCAATATACAGGGTGCCGCAAAGCAGTGTCATCATAATCAGGTCTTACTTTGGAGGCCCCAACATTGCTGCACTCGTCGAAGAGCTTTCGCCGTTCGGTGTTACGGAGTTTATACTCTGTGGTTACTGCGGGGCGATAAATAATACACTGCGGATAGGCGATTTGATCATGGGCAATGGCGCCCTGCGGGAAGATGGGGTCTCTCATCACTATCTCGATGATCCGGCAGATATTGTTTATTCGGACTGGGCTGAGGCATGGCTGTTGCCGGCCAGGGAAAAGGGTTTTCACGAAGGTCTTATATGGAGCTGCGACGCGATCTACCGGGAAACGGTCAATAAGATAGAACGATACAGGAAACAGGGAATACTTGCCGTGGAGATGGAGGTTGCCTCTCTTTATGCCGTTTGCACGTTCAAGGGTCTGAAGGGTGTTGCCTTTCTGGTCGTGTCCGACATATTTTCCGATGGGGCCTGGAAGGGCGGGTTCCATACAAAGGCATTAAAAACGGGAGTCCGGGAGCTTAGCGATTTTATCCTGGAAAAGGCGATAAGGTAGCTGAGAGCGGAGAGCAGAGGGCGGAGAGCGTAATGCTGGATACTCGATGCTCGTAACTCGTCGCTCGATACTTGTCAGATACATTGTAATGAACAAGTATCAAGGTGAGAAGAACTGTGAGTATCGGTGCCGGGCTTTCCTGTAGCAAACCGTCGTGAGGCAAGGAAGCTCGGTCTTTTGCGAAGCAAAAGTTCCGAAGCCGAACGCGAGCGAATGGAGCCGCAGGAGCGGAATGAGCGTGTTTGTGGGGAAAACCCGGCACCGATACTCATCCTAAGCCTTAACCTGTTTTATGCTGTTAACTGATGACGGAATAAGACCATGCTGACGAAGAGACAGACAGAGATACTGAATTTCATCCAGAGCCGTTTGTTTACCGGCGGATATCCTCCTACGTTCAGGGAGATTGCCTCAAATTTCAACATCCGTTCTGTACGAACTGTTTCTGACCACATCGTGGCGCTGGAACGTAAAGGGTATGTGAAACGCGATAAGGGGAAGAAGAGAAGTTTGAGGATCATAAGGGGTGCGGAAACCCCCATCATAGGCGAGATATCGGCAGGGAGCCCCATGGTCCCCGTCAATATCGATGATGCTATCCGGCTTGACAGATTTGTGACAACGGATCACCTTTTTTTAAGGGTCAAAGGCAACAGCATGGTTGGTGACGGGATCAGGAGCAGGGACATTGTCGTTGTGAAGCCTCAGAAGATGGCCAGGAACGGTGATATCGTTGCCTGTCTCGTAGAGGGTGAGGTCCTTGTAAAACGTTTTCGAAAAAGACACGGTGAGGTTGTACTCCTGCCGGCCAACGATGATATTGAACCCCTTGTTATCAGGGAGAGCGAAGGGAGAAGACTGGAGATCATCGGCAGGGTTATAGCCCTGTTCAGAAGCTACGAATGAAGAACGCAAAGGCGGCTCATAGTTCATAGCTCATGGCTCATAGCGAGATACCCGTAAGCCGTTCGGTGTGAGGCGATTGAACCCCTTACGACTTACGATTCACGCCTTACGGGTTTTTCGATATACGATATACGAACTACGATATACGATTTTCTATGTAGATTCTGCTTCCTTCGGCCAGTTCGCCGTCAAGGCCGAGCTCATTCCCCCATTCATCGTATGCCTTCTTCCCTTTTTCCACTTCATCGAGAAGATTGACCCCGATCAGGGCGTGTTTAACGGTCATGCCGGGGGGCAGAGAGATTTCCTGGTTGTTTACAAACACCTTCATTACAGCTTACCTCTTGTATCCTCCCTTCCACTGTCGCGGTGATCCTTTTCTTCTCTTTGATATAGTCCGCGACGACGTCTTTCAGGGGCCGCCCCGAATCATTGTAGGTGACCTTATCGCTTGTTATTGTATTTGCCGTTATCGAAAAGTCCTGTGATTCCTTCAGAGCTTCCCTGAACAGTTTGTATCCGTCACCACCAGCGGCAAGGAAATCGTTTGTGCAAACAGTATAGGTTGTATTGATGTCCATTTTTGCCCCGCCAACGGATACATCCATTACCCTTAACCCTTGCGGCATCTTCGGATCATACGTGAAAGAGAGCCCTGATACCTGGAGAAACCTTCCCTCTTTTAGCTCAACACCGGAGACGCCATGTTCAAGGGCTTCTTTGATCTCCCTGCCTGTCAGTTTCATGGCAACGATGTAATTGTCAAAAGGTAAGGCGGAGTAGATATCGTTGAGGGTAATATTTCCCTTCCTGATGCTTGTCCGGATCCCGCCGCCATTGATCAACGCTATCCGGGAGCTTGATCGTTGTCTCATGATATCGGTTATGAGGTTCCCGAGATTTGTCTCCTTTGTTCGCACGTTCTTGCCGTCCAGGTCAACGAGCGCCTCCCCGATGGTCTGGCCCATGAGGGCGTCCATCTGCCGGGTATATCTTTCAACGATCTGCGCAACGTCTTCCTGTTTTTTCATATGCGATGGTTTGATCTCTTCAAGGCGGCTTTTCATCTCAATGATCTTTCCTGATTTTACAACAACGTCGAGGACCCCGAGCACCATACCGTACTCCCATGCCTGTACGAGAACCGTATTCCCGATGAGCATATGTTTGATTGTCCGTGTATGTGAATGGCCTCCCACGATAATGTCGATCCCCTTAACCCTGCTTGCGAGCACCATATCGGCATTGTACCCCAGATGGGAAAGAACGATAATGATGTCGACGCTGCCCCGCAGTTCTCGCACATATTTTTCAACGGTTGCCACGGGCGATAAGAATGTAAGACCTTCCACATTCCCGGGATGTGTCGCGACCGGTGTATCTTCTGTAACAACACCGATAATGGCGATCTTCAGTCCCTCAAGCTCCTTGATAGTATATGGTTTTAATTCCGGCATGCCTTTTACGTTTGCACCGAGGACAGGGAACGTTGCCTCGGCAATCCTTTCTCTCAGTATGTCTTTCCCATAATCAAATTCGTGGTTTCCCACGCACATCGCATCGAAGCCCATTTTGTTCATTATCTCTATCACCGGTTTGCCCTGAAAGAGATTGGCGAAGGGGCTTCCCTGGATCATATCCCCGGCAGCCAGCAGGAGCGTAGGCTTCTCTTTACGCAGATTATCGGCGAGCCAGGCAAGATAGGAGATGCCGCCTTGCATCTCGTTTGAGCCGATAAGTTTTTCCCCTGTGGCAAAACCATGGAAGTCGTTCATGTGAAGGATCCTCAACTCCTTGAACTGACAGTGTGCCGGGGGGACAGAAAGGACGGATAATGCGACACATACAATGAGTGCGATAAGCACCTTTTTCATTCTGAACATGGTTTTTGAACCCCCGGGATACTTTTTAGTGCCCTTATAAAGCGGGCATTCCAGGCATGTTTCCTGACAGGAAGCCTGATATACTGGGAACCGTTTTTGTCCGTGAAATCCCCGACGACGATCCTCCTTTTCAAGAAGGCATCCCTGAGACCGGCGATCTTTTCATTGAGCTTGAGCAGGAGGAAACTGCAGGGGGTATCGATGCATTGGACCCGCTCTGCGCCGGCGAGGGCGTCTTGTATGAAATGTTTCTCCCCTTCGATGTACGCGAGCGTTCTCTTCCTGTATCCCATGTCGCGAAGCGAGGCAATGGCGGCAGCTTCTGCCAGGAGATTAACGGGGAAATGCCCCAGACGATCTCTTATGTTTCGTATCAGATCATTGGAACCGATTGCGTAACCGAACCGGAATCCCGCAAGCCCGTAAAAGGTAGAAAAGCTCCGCAGGGCAATGGATGTTTTTGAACGTGTTATCTCATTTGTCTGAGAGGGGATGTCAGGGAAATCCCTGTGGGTCTCGTCGATGATCAGCGTTTTGTTCATGGCAGCCGCGTGTGATATGACAGGGAGCAGATCACCGGGGGACAGGCAGGTGCCGACCACGTTGTGAGGGTTGGGTATGAGAACGAGATCGGCATCTTTGATGGTCTTGATAAATCTTCCGGTTTCGAAGGCAAACCCCTTTTCCCCGTTGAGGTGAAAAGGCCTTATCTTCACACTCTGGTTTTTCAGCAGTTCTTCGTAGATATCAGAGACAGGCGATGGGACAAGCGCCGTCTTCGGGCGGGTCATCTTCAGTAACACACTGAGGATATAGGCCGGGTCAGGACCAATGATTATCTCTTCCTCTCTGATACCTTCCCTTGCGCAGATCAACCTTTTCAGGTACCTCGTTTCCCTGTCAGGGGGGTACCCGATGTGCTTTACTTTCTTTCTTACGGCATTTTTTGCTTTATTGGAAGGACCAATAGGATTCGTGTCTGAAGTAAAATCCATAATACGGTTCAGAGAAAGCCTTTTCGATTCCGCGTAATCATGAATATCCATCATTATGCAAAAATTTATAGCATATTTTGCTCATAGTTAATAGCCGGACTTAATACGCTTTGCGCAAAAGCGCTATTCGCATAGCGAAAAATCAGCCATAAATGCTATGTTGTTTTCCTGGCCAGGAACCGGTGGATGAAAAAGGCGCAGCCAAAGGATATTGCCAGCGAAACAAGCGTCCCCGGGAGTAGTCCGAGCGGTATATATGTATACCGTACCGATGTGCCGTATACAACGACGCTGATAGCGCCAAGGATCGACGCCTTCATGACCGCTGCCGAGAATGATGCGCCGTGTGCAAAATGGGTGATGAAGAGCGTGCCGATGAACATTGCGGGGAACATGGCGAACGTGCCGCCTATTAACGGTCCCCCGACCTTTGTCATGACCACCGCCAGGGCGATGACAAGGCCGCTGAAGATCCCCCGGAAGAGTATTATGGGGAGCGTATATCGCATCTTCCTGCCGGACTCTGATTTTATCTTAAGCTTTGTTTCCGCTATCCAATACGAGAAAAGCAACATACACACGTATGCTGTCAGGGAGAATGGGAAACTATCGAATTGTATAACGACCAGCACAAGAGACAAGAGGAACCATACAGCGAGTGCCCCGGCGAAGGCGAGCCAGAAATTGACCCTGATGAGATAGATATAGGCAATGATAAAGAGGCAGTTTATACCACCCACTACGGGCACTACGGTCGTTGCAGCCACCGCTGTCTCAAGGGACTGGGTCCATGCAATAAAGAAAAGGGACACGAGGACAGTAGAAGGCAATCCGGCGACAAGACCGCCGATCTTTGTGCCGTATCGTTCTGCAAGCACGGTGCCTATCGTGATCCAGAGGCTGCCGGTAATAAAAGAGAGGCCGAGTTTCAGGATAAAAGGATCGATCATCTGATAGAAGGTAGCGCAAAGCCTGTTTCGCTGTCAATATCTCTTGACATAAATCCGGCGAGCGTGTAAAAAGATGTTATACGACAATCATTTGAATAGAAGCATATTTTTAAACCATGTAGATGCTGGTTTCCTCTGGTCGGCTGAAACGGTTTGTAAAGTATTTTTGAGGTGCATTTCATGAAGAAATATTGCCTCGTTCTTTGTATCGTCATGAGTCTTCTCCTTTTCGCAACACTCGTATTTTCTGCCCCTATCGGCAAAATCACCCTTGTTCAAGGCCGTGTCGATGTCCTGAAAACGGGGAGGAATGTTGCCACACCGGTTTCCCTGGGAGCAGCCGTTGATCCCGGTGATGTATACCGGGCGAAAAGCAACGGCAGGGCCGAGATCACCTTCACGAACAAAAACCTTATGCGCATCGCCCCCGGCACCCGTATCGAGATCACGAGGTATTCTGTGGAAGGAGACAAGAGCAGCACTGTTGCGCGTCTCTACCGGGGCAGGGTGCAGGCAATCGGGGCGGATGATTTCATCAAGAGGGCAGCCTCCTTTGCGGAAGGAAATAGATTTGAGGTCCATACCCCCAATGCCGTCGCCGGTATCAGGGGTACCAACATGGTCGTTTTCTTTGAGAAAGGAGCAACCGGGGCCCTTTTTGTATCAGGAAGGGGTTATCTGTATAATCCGCAGCGACCCCGGCAGATTGTCCTCATCGTTGCAGGGACCATATCGTTTATCTCGGCACCAGGAGCGACGCCGACGCCGCCGAGGAAGATGACCGATGCCGAGACGGCCATGTATACTCAATTATTCGCAGGAGGTTCATCAGGCGGCGGCGATACAATGCCGTCGGAATTTGCCCTTGTCTCCGGCGGAGGCGGCGGACCGCCTTCGGGCGGAGGCGGCGGTCCACAATCTACGATCTCTCCGCCACCTCCACCGGAACTGCCGGGGCAGCAAACGGCCATAGAAGGACCATTTTATAGTAGTTTCAATACCGATATCTGGAAGACAGGGAGCGGACTTCTCTGGAAAGGAGAAATGGCCGGCGCCTTTGAGGGGAACGATTCCCTCTGGAGCGGCGACCCTCCTCTCGTTACGATAAGCGGCACTTACACAAACAGCGCAACG
The DNA here is from genome assembly GCA_028713955.1 of Syntrophorhabdaceae bacterium. Lineage (NCBI taxonomy): Bacteria > Pseudomonadati > Thermodesulfobacteriota > Syntrophorhabdia > Syntrophorhabdales > Syntrophorhabdaceae > Syntrophorhabdaceae bacterium. The sequence continues at coordinate 9,804 of JAQTNJ010000019.1, read as the reverse complement.
GGTACGGCCATATGGTCTTCTAAGGTTTCAAGTACTGCCGACCCATACAGCTATACACACCCCATGTGGAGCTGGAATGAAGACACCATGACGGCAACGACAAGCGACGGCGGTTCCTATGTCGGTTTTGCAGGCGGGGCAGATTACAACGGCATCCTTGAGGGAAGATTCATCGGTCTCTATATTGATCCTTCGAAGAATGCGGGTACCCTGTCTGCACCGGTGAGCGGTATCTATTCGGACGGGATCTTTACGATGCTGGGCTCAATAAGCAGGACATTCAAGGGTGCTGTCAGTATAGATCCTGTTGATTTTGAAGCCAATGATACACAGGACGGCATACCGCTGTCGTATATATCGGGGGTCTTCCCCGCTACCTATGGCACGATGAGCGGTTCATTCGGAGGCACCATCCTTTCGATCGACGACGAGCCATGGGGCATCTATTTCTTCCGGGCAGGCGGCGCATATTCCCTCCCTGCGCCGTCCTGGAATGCAAAGATAGGTGGATATACAAAATTCGGCGCCTATTACAATGCATCATCGGTCCTTTATCACGATAATGCCTACTGGATAGGGAATATTACCAACGGGTCCTGGGGCGACGATAAGATTACCGCTGTCTTGAACGGTCAGTATGTCTCGGAACGCAGGATGGGGAGCATCACCGGTGATGTCATCGGCACCCACAACAGCGGGACATCAGGCAACTGGCAGGCGGTATCGCTCGGGACATGGACGGGCGTACCGCTTGCCTTCGGCAACCCGGTCAGCCCCGATCTGCTTTATTATGATCCGTCTTCAGGGTGGCAAACGGACGGTTCCTTTGACGGCAATATGGGGGGCACTTCATCGATCTGGTCCTCCTCTCAGTCAGGCCCGGCGTCTTTCAAGATAATCGGACAATACAATACGCTCCCTGCCGGAACCCGTGCCCTGATATGGAACGATGGGAATTACAGCATGAACAATATCTATAACGGGCTTCCCGATTTTTATACCACCTATGACGGCGGCTCCTATGATATGAACATCGGTGCGGTCATCACTGCAGACGGAGATATCTATGGCAGGTTTACGGGCATCTATATAGACCCGTACGGGCACGCAGGCTTGCTGAGGGGAGGCCTTACCGGCACATCCTATCCGGATATCGGCATGCTGGAGGTGGACGGGAGCACCTACCGGATAGAGAAAGAATCAACCGTCTACCTGACTCCTGATCAATTGAAAGATGCAATGGAATACCATGGCCCCGCAGCCGTTCGTACAACACGTCTGGCAGGTACGTCTCCGGCAGGAGGGGTAATCACCGGTTCAACCACAGATACATTCGGTAACACTTTTGCATCATTTATCGATGAAGCAAACAAGATCACCTATCCCTGGGGATACTACACCCACACGCTTGGCGGTTCATATACGGGTACTATATCCACCTGGACGGGAAAAACTGGCGGGTTCCACTACCTCGGGAATTATTATGACACACCCACAACCCATACAGGGAGCCCCGCCTACTGGCTCGCCGATATTACAAGCGGGACCTGGACAAACGGCACATTCGGAGGAACGGCAAGCGGCACGTTTATCTCGGCAACGGCCATGGGAACGATCTCCGGCGACGTCATCGGAACATACGATGCGGATACAACGTGGGCATCGAGGTCATCGGGGACCTCATCGGCCATATCGGGCATTACTTTCGGGAAGAATACCTTTGTTGCAACGGGATTCTCCGGCGCTGTCCTCACGTCGTCCGACGGGATCACATGGACGCCGCAGACCTCGGGGACTGCCAGTAATCTCTTCGAGGTCATTTATGGTAACGGGCAATTTGTGACAGCAGGTGTTTCCGGCACGATCCTCACGTCGTCCGACGGCATCACGTGGACGCCGCAGACCTCGGGGACTACAAATAACCTCTTCGGAATTACCTACGGCAATAACAGATTTGTTGCCGTGGGAGGTCTTGTAACGCTTGCCTCGTCCGACGGTATTACGTGGACGCTGCAGAACCCCGGTGTCTCACTGTACGGGGTCGCTTACGGCAATAACAAGTTCGTGACAATAGGACTTTCCGGCGCCATCCTCACGTCATCCGACGGTATTACGTGGACGCCGCAGACCTCGGGGACCACAGATAATCTCCTCGGGGTTGCCTACGGCAATAACAGATTTGTTGCAGCAGGCGTTTCCGGCGCCATCCTCACGTCATCCGACGGCATCACGTGGACGCCGCAGACCTCGGGGACATCGACAGCCCTCTCTTACGTTTTTTACGGAAACGGCGCCTTTATTGCCGTTGGCGACAGCGGCGCCATCCTCACGTCATCCGACGGGATCACATGGACACCGCAGACCTCGGGGACCACAGATAATCTCCTTGGCGTACTATGCGCTAAAAACAAGTTTGTTGCCGTGGGGAACAGCGGAACTATCCTGGACGGTTCTAATCCATGGCAGGCAGCAAGCGTTGGCGTCTGGGAAGGGACACCGATTGGATTCGTTAGCAATATACCATCCGGTATCCCCCTCAGTTTCTTTGATGGGACATCTTTCGGTAATGACGGCTCTATCAATGGCGGGATGATGGGGGGTATCACTTCCCTCTGGACAGCAACACAGGAAGCGCCAGCCCCGGTGAAGATAATCGGTGCCTATACGGATGGCGAAAACAACGCGCATATCTGGGGTTTTACCATAGTGAAAGGCGGCGTTTCGTCACCTACGATCAATATCTCTTTGCTTCCTGCCGATTGGATAGAGGATACGACATACGGGTGGGTAAGTGATAATTATTATAAAGAGACGACCGGTACGGGAAGTTTAAGGGTCGTAAGGACCGCGGTTGGTGGTGGTTTTGGCGGAGGTGTGAATCTGAGGACCGACGGTACCTACAATTTCCAGGATTCTATCTTCAGGTATAAATGGCGGATGAACGGGCAGGGGAGCTATGCCGCCACGTGGAACGGACCCGGAGCAGGGTTCTGGGGTCTCGGCGGAAATATAACGACAGGCTGGTCATACGCGGGAAGCTTGTTGGTCGATTCTGACCAGTGGATCTATACAGAGCTCCAGATAAACAGTGATCTGTCCTATACCGTTGATCTGAGCTATACGGGATACGGCCTTGGAGGCATCTATCATACGGCAGGTACATTGGCCCAGAGTAGTTATGATGCGCTCAACAATACCTGGTTCCGTCACCGGATCGTTGACAACTACGCCAACGGTGCCTACTTCGAGATTGCTGAGGCGATGATCAACAATTACTACAACGACGGCAACTACAAGGGGTATCTAACAGGCATCGACCTGAATAACAGCCTGGAAGCCAGGATGATCGCCCTCTACATTGACCCGTCGGGGAAGGCAGGCTACCTGAAAGGAAGTTTCACCGGTACCGCCTATCCGGAGATAAGCATGTTCGAGATGGACGGCAGTATCTACCCCGTGCAGAAGAACGCGGCGATCGGTATCAACCCGGACAACCTCGGGGCGTCAGTACGGGAATCAAGTGGAAGCACGGGCATGCTTGCCGGTACCTTAGGCTCAGGGAGTATTACCAGTACAGAAGTATCGTTCGAAACAATGGCCCTCATCAACAGCGCTTCACATGTCGCCCAAAACTGGGGCATCTACAAGCTTACCGGCTATGGTAGCTTCTCGAATCCGGGTAGTGCCACAACATGGACCGGCAGGACAGGAGGGGAGGATACGTTCGGCGCCTATTACAGCGATGATTTTAATGATGATCATGGACGCTGGATAGCTACAATCACCGATGGCACCTGGACAGGGGACAAGCTGACAGGAACACTGAGCGGTGAGTTCATTACGATGACAAAAATGGGCACGCTGAGCGGTGAACTCCTCGGCACCTATTATAACTATTCTTCCCAGGATTTATGGCAGGCTGTCTCTGTGGGGGCGTGGGAAGGAACGCCGCTCAAATTTGCAAGCAGTATTGACGCATTTCGATATAATCTCCAGACCACGGGGGCACTGACGGCGGGAACAATGGCAGCCACAGGGAATACTCCCTGGTCTGTTGCCATTGACCCCACCGGGAAATTTGCGTATGTGGCAAATAAAGGCTCTAACACCGTCTCCGTTTATATCATCAGCCAGACCACAGGGGCACTGACGGCAGGAGCACCGGCAGCCACAGAGACCAGCCCGACTTCCGTTGCCGTTGACCCCACCGGGAGGTTCGCGTATGTGGCAAATTATAATTCCAATACCGTTTCTGTCTATGCCATCAACCAGTCCACAGGGGCGCTGACGGCGGGAACGGCGGTGGCCACAGGGAGTTTCCCAAATTTCGTTTCAGTTGACCCCACCGGGAGGTTCGCGTATGTGACAAATAAAAGCTCCAATACCGTCTCCGTTTATATCATCAACCAGTCCACAGGGGCGCTGACGGCGGGAACACCTGCAACCACGGGGAGCAGTCCCTGGTCTGTTGCCGTTGACCCAACCGGGAAATTTGCGTATGTGGCAAACTATGCTTCCAGTACCGTCTCCGTTTATGCCATCAACCAGACCACAGGGGAGCTGACGGCAGGAACACCGGCAGCCACAGAGACCAGCCCGACTTCCGTTGCCGTTGACCCCACGGGGAGGTTCACGTATGTGACAAATCAAGCTTCCGGCACCGTCTCCGTCTATACCATCAACCAGTCCACAGGGGCGCTGACGGCGGGAACGGCGGTGGCCACAGGGTGGAATCCCTGGTCTGTTGCCGTTGACCCCACCGGGAAATTCGTGTATGTGGCAAGTGGTAGTTCCAATGATGTCTCCGTCTATACCATCAACCAGTCCACAGGGGCGCTGACGGCTGTAGACACGACGGTGGTCATGGGGAGCAGCCCTAATTCCGTTGCCGTTGACCCCACGGGGAGGTTTGTGTATGTGGGAAATAATGGTTCAAACAACGTCTCCGTCTATGCCATAGACGCATTGACACGGGTCTCGGAAGGCACCCTCACTGCCTATATCGGGGGCGGCACATCCCTCTGGAACGGGGGAACAACACCCGTAACGATGATCGGCACCTATGATCCGGTCAGCCCTTCCGCGTTCGTGTGGGGACAAACAATCGCAGGCTACAATTACATTACTGGTCAGAATGTGACCCTTGACGCGCCGCCCAATGCCTACGCAGGGTTCCTGACCGGGTACAAGGCGAGCGACGATACGATGAAGGCGAAGTGGGCCTCGGTCTATGTAAAAGATGACGGCAGCGCCGGCATCCATCTCGGAACCCTCACGGGAACGGCGTATTCCGGCATCTCAATGTTCAAAATGGATGGCACTATCGATGCGCCAGTCGAGATAGTCTCGAGCGGCATCGGCATCACCCCCGCGGACCTTTACCCGGCGAATGTCGATGCCGGCTCGCTCAGCAACGGCACGCCCGTTCTCACCGGCGGGGTCTTCGGAGGGGGCGGAACGATAAAATCGTCATACTATAAACGGGAAAGCCTGAGCATCACCGGCCAGGACTGGGGCGTATGGAGATCGGTGAGCAGCGGGACCTATGACGGAACGACATCGGCGTCGTGGTCGCTCTCCGCGGACCACAAATACTTCTCGTGGACGCAGATCATGGGCAGCGAATTGACGGGAACGCTCTGGTCAGGGAGCAAGCTTGAGGGTACGACCGCAGGTTACGGCGCAGATATCAATACGGGGAAGACGTGGATTAGCGTCGGGGAGACAGTAGGCACCTATGACCCCGTGGTGCTGACGTACCAGGCGATCAGCGCGGGGCTGTGGATAGAGGCAAGCAAGTTCCTCTGGATGGTTGACAACCAACCGTCGAAACTCCAGGCGCTGAACGTCCCTTGTGTTGAGGTGGGTGTGGACAACCTCTCGTACAGTGCGGCAGGGATGACGAACATCAATATGAACAGCGTAAAGTTCTTTGCCCCTACAAGTGGCGGTAAACCGCAGGTATGGGCAACAGGCAATGTGAACGCGAACTGGTCGACCGGGTATCAGCCCACTGTCAATACCACGTATAATCTGACAGGCACGGCAGTCAACGCACAGTTCACATTAAAGCAGTTTAACAACAACGTGGATAACAGCAAGTGGCTGGCAACGGTAACGAACGGCAGCGGGCAGATCAACGGATATGCAATAACATTCAGAGGCGCCGCGGCAGGCACGACGAACGCTACGGCACGGACGTTCTCCGGCACAGGGGCGGGGGTGGTGAAGTAATAAATCAGCTCATAGTTCACGACTGACAGGCAGCTGGAGGAAATCCGGCTGCCTATTGTATTTTAATGAAATGGTGTATAATAAGCGACCATGAAAAAGATCATTTCCTTTGACCTCGACGGGACCATCGTAAGCGGGCATTATGGTGAGATGGTATGGAACCACGGCATACCTGAGGTGTATGCGAAGAGATATTCCATGTCATTCGATGAGGCAAAAAGGTTCATCAGGCAGGAATACGAATCAGTGGGTGACGGGGAGATCACCTGGTACGATATAGAGCACTGGCTAAAACGGTTTGACCTGCCGGTGCCGGCCGATAAGCTCCTTGTAAAATATGAATCGCATATAGAAATAGTGCCCCACGCGAGGGAGGTTCTCGAAGAGCTTGCGAAAAGGTATACACTTGTCGTTGCGTCCAATGCGGCGCGGATCTTTGTTGACAAAGAACTCCACTGCTCAGGATTAGCGGGATACTTTACTCATATCATATCAGCCACAACGGATTACGGGATGGTGAAAAAGGAGGAGCAGTTCTACAGGAGGCTCTGTGCACTACTCAGAGTTTTACCCCACGAGATAGCGCATGTCGGCGATCACCCGGTCTTCGATCATGATGTGCCGGCAGCTATGGGGATCGAGGCATACTATTTACAGCATGAACATTCAGCGGTCAGCCATCAGCTTTCAATAAAAGACGGCAGAAATGTCATAAAAGATCTCAGGGAGCTTCTCGACAGACTATGAAGACGTGCTTCAAGTGCCACGCACCGGTTACAGACGAGAAGATATCCTTCAAGGACGAATGTCTATCGTGCAGATCCGATCTCCATGTCTGCATGAACTGCCTTTTCTATGATACGGGGAAACATAATTCCTGCAGGGAACCTCAGGCAGACTATGTGAAGGAAAAGGACAGGGCAAACTTCTGCGAGTACTTCCGGTTTAAAGATGACGCCGAAGATAAATCCGGCAGGGAAGAAGCCGCGAAGCAATGGGAAGAGCTGTTTAAGAAAAAGTAGGAAACCAGCTCATGGCAAGGCCTTAATAACCAATAATCAAACATCAATCACCAATTAATATCCAATAACCAATGACCGAATACCCAAACGGGAAACAATACCAGAAAGGTTTTGTTTGGTTATTTTCTTTTCAGTCGCTATCAGCCATGAACTATGAACTGCTTCTTACGTTGCCGGTTTCGTAAATATGATCCTGTAGCGCTCGGGATCTACATCGAAGCATGCGGTGCATCCGCTGTCCTTGCAGCCGGACGTTCCTTCTGCTTCAAGTTCTTCTTTGGCGGGCAAAGGTTCAAGGTGGACCTCAAAACCGATCTCCCGGTACATCTCGACCATCTCCGAGAGCCTCGGCTCGCATGCAATGAAACGTCTTTCCCAGCCGGCCTTGATGAGTTCCTCTTCCCTTTTCATGGTCACTTATTATAACACCATTTGTTGATATCGTGAAATGTAAAAGGTGAAAGGTGAAAGGCCGCAATAAAGGCAGTGAATAGTGAACGGTGAATAGTGAATAGTGAAAGGTGGAAAGGTGAGAGGCAATAGGCGAGAGGTCATAGGTGATGGGTGATAGGTCATTGCGAGCCCGCAGGGCGCGGCAATGACACCAATAATTATACCCCTGAGATCGCCACGTCGCTTCGCTCCTCGCGATGACGATAAAAAATGAAGCTCCTCGCGATGACGATAAAAAGCGTGGCTCCTTGTGTTGCCGGTAAGGTTCTGAACATTGAATGGATGTTTTCTCTACGCCGAACGGTCTTTTTAAGATCTCGATATACGATATACGACCTACGATATACGGTTTATTATGAGCTGTTTTTTAAAATACGCGATCGTTTTTTTCAACCCATCATCGAGGGAGATGCGCGGCTGCCATTGAAGATGTTTTTTCGCCTTCCCGATGTCAGGGCATCTTCTCCTCGGATCATCGTCGGGTAATTTTTCAAAGACTATCCTCGATCCGGAGCCGGTCAGCTTGATGATCTTCTGTGCAATAGACAGGATCGATACCTCAACAGGGTTACCAAGGTTGGTGGGGCCGGGGAATCCTGAGAGAGTGGGTTTTGTGTAATCTCTTCCCCTCTCGTGTTTGCCGGTTTCGTAGTCCATCATCCGTATCATGCCTTCCACCATGTCATCGATATAGCAGAACGACCGTGTCTGTGTACCGTCCCCATAGATCGTGACAGGTTTATTGTTGAGGGCCTCAACAATAAAGTTGCTTATCACGCGTCCATCATCAGGACGCATCCTTGGCCCGTATGTATTGAATATGCGGACGACCTTGATATCGACCTTGTTCTGTCTCAGATAATCGAAGAACAGGGTCTCTGCCACCCGTTTCCCTTCATCGTAACAGCTTCTTTTCCCGATGGGATTTACGTTACCCCAGTATTCCTCCTGCTGAGGGTGGATATCCGGGTCGCCGTATATCTCGCTTGTTGATGCCTGCATAACCCTTGCCCTTACCCTTTTTGCGAGTCCCAGCATATTGAGTGCGCCGAGGACGTTGACCTTGATTGTCTTTACCGGGTTGTACTGGTAATGGATAGGGCTTGCCGGACAGGCGAGATTGAATATCCAGTCAACTTCAGTCAGTACCGGTTCAGTCACATCATGTCTCAGGAATTCAAAACGGGGATTTTTCATAAGGGCGGTGATGTTTTCTTTCGTGCCTGTGAAGTAATTGTCAAGGCAGATGACCTCGTGCCCGTTTTTGAGGAGTTTTTCGCAGAGATGAGACCCGATGAAACCGGCGCCGCCGGTCACGAGTATCCGCTTCGGTTCATTATACGTATGGTATCTGTACATAGTCACTGCGCTAATATGCTATTGGTCTGCCTATACAGATGTACTGGAACCCCAGTCGTGCCATGCTCCGCGGGTTGTACTGGTTCCTGCCGTCAAAGATGACAGGTGTTTTCATATGGGATTTGATCTTGTCGAAGTCAGGTTCCCGGAAAGAAAGCCACTCGGTCAGGAGGATGAGCCCGTCTACCCCCTTGAGGACCTCGTACTGGTTTTTCCCGAACCGGATATTTTTGTTCTTCACGAATATCGATCTGGCAATCTCCATTGCCTTCGGGTCAAAGAGATTACAGAATGCCCCGTTTTTTGTAAGGCTGTTGACGATCTCAACGGAAGGGGCCTCGCGCATATCGTCGGTGTTCGGTTTAAAGGCAAGCCCCCATACGGCGAATTTTCTGCCTTTCAGTTTGCCATGATAAAAGGATGCGATCTTTTCTGCGAATGACTCTCTCTGCCGTTCATTGACCTCCATCACCTTTTCCAGTATCGTTGGTTCATATCCAAGTCCCTGTGATGTGTTGATCAATGCCCTGACGTCTTTTGGAAAACATGAACCGCCGAAACCGATGCCGGGAAAGAGAAATTTGGGACCTATCCTTGAATCGCTCCCGATCCCCCGCATAACCATCATAACGTCAGCGCCGAGCCTGTCGCATATATTCGCGATCTGGTTCATAAATGATATGCGGGTGGCAAGCATCGAGTTGGCTGTATATTTTGTCATCTCGCTTGATTTTAC
>JAQTNJ010000018.1:10375-27259 GCA_028713955.1 Syntrophorhabdaceae bacterium | reverse complement strand
CCTGAACGTCGAGCTTGTTACCCCCATTGCCCTTGAAAAGGAACTCCGCTTTGCCATCAGGGAAGGCGGCAAGACCGTAGGCGCAGGGGTAGTCACCGAGATCAGTGAGTAAAGGGGGAGGGATGAGGCAGCGAATCAGGATATGCCTGAAGGCCTTTGATCATAGATTACTTGATCAATCGGTTAAGGAGATAGTTGAAGCGGCAAAGAAAACGGGGGCGCAGGTGGTCGGACCGGTGCCATTGCCGACAAAGATACAGAAATACTGTGTATTAAGATCCCCGCATATAGACAAAAAATCGAGGGAACAGTTTGAGATAAGAACGCATAAACGATTGATAGATATCGTTGAACCGACACAGCAGACCGTGGACGCATTGATGAAGCTTGAACTGGCTGCGGGTGTAGACGTGGAGATAAAATCGTAGGAGCAGGTATGGCATTAGTGGATATATTGAATACTGAGGGAGCAAAAGTCGGAGAGGTTGAGATCAGCGATGCGATCTTCAACTGCGAGGTGAAACCTCACCTTATTCATGACGTGGTAAAGATGCAGCTTACGAACAGGAGAAGTGGTACGGCATCGGTAAAGACAAGGAAAGAAGTAAGAGGCGGGGGGAGAAAACCCTACAAACAGAAAGGGACCGGAAGGGCGAGACAGGGCACCTCAAGGTCACCGCTGATGCCGGGCGGCGGTTCTGTATTCGGTCCGAAACCGAAGGATTACCGCTATGCGGTGCCAAAGAAGGTAAGAAGGAGCGCCTTGAAGTCAGCCCTTACCGTGCGACATACCGGATCGAATATGAAGGTCCTTGACAAACTGGAGCTTCAGGGTATCAGCACCAGGAGCTTCAACGGTATCATGAAGACCCTGAACCTCACAAAACCCCTGTTTATTATTGAAAAGAAGGATGAAGTTGTCGAAAGATCAGCGAGAAATATACCATATGTGAAGATCCTGAAATATAACGGGTTGAACGTTTACGATATCATCAGGCATGACCAGCTTGTGCTGACAATAGATGCGTTACGGAAAATAGAAGAGGTATTGGCATCATGAACGAGTACGATATTATACGTCGCCCCATAATAACAGAGAAAACCACATTATTGAAGGATAATGGAAACCAGTATGTATTTGAGGTTCACCGGGATGCCAATAAAATAGAGATCAAAGATGCCGTTGAAAAACTCTTTAAAGTAAAGGTTCTTTCCGTGAGTGTCAGCAACATGGAAGGTAAAAAGAAGAGACTCGGCAGATTTGCCGGCAAGCGCTCTGACTGGAAAAAGGCGATTGTGAAGCTGAGTCCGAAAGATAAAATCTTGATTTTTGAAGGTGCAGGTGCATAATGGGCGTAAAAGAATATAAACCTACCTCCGCAGGCAGGAGATTCATGAGCGGTCTTACCTTCGAGGAGATCACCAGGAAGGAGCCCGAGAAGTCACTGCTTGTCCCCAAGAAAAAAACAGGTGGAAGAAACCATACCGGGAAGATTACCACCAGACACATTGGTGGAGGACACAAGAAAAGATACCGGATCATTGACTTCAAGAGGGATAAGTTTGAGATCCCCGGTAAGGTTGACAGTATAGAATATGACCCGAACAGGTCTGCGAATATTGCCCTTATCAGCTATGCAGATGGTGAGAAGCGTTATATCATCTCACCGCTGGGACTGAAGGTGGGTGATACGGTTATTACCAGCACGAAACCTGATACCGAGATCAAAGAGGGGAACTCACTCCCTTTAAAATTTATACCCCTTGGGACCTTTGTTCACAACGTGGAGATGAAGCCCGGAAAAGGCGGACAGCTCGCACGGAGCGCAGGGAACTACGCACAGCTTGTGGCAAAGGAAGGCGGTTACGGACATGTCAGATTGCCTTCAGGCGGCGTCAGGCTGATCAACCTTTCATGTATGGCGACAATCGGTCAGGTAGGAAATATTGACCATGAAAATATCACTATCGGCAAGGCCGGAAAACCAAGATGGCAGGGGACGAGACCAACCGTTCGCGGAACGGCAATGAACCCCGTTGATCATCCGCTTGGCGGCGGCGAAGGAAGATCAAAAGGCGGAAGGCACCCCTGTTCCCCGTGGGGACAGCTGGCAAAGGGTATGAAGACAAGGAAAAACAAGAGAACCAATAAGTTTATTATAAAGCTCAGAGGGTAGGAGGTTTTTGTGGCGAGGTCTTTAAAGAAAGGGCCATTTTTAGAAGAGAAGCTGTTAAAGAAGGTCGAGGATGCAAAATCCTCAAAGGGCTCAAAGGTAATAAAAACCTGGTCGAGGAGATCAACGATTACCCCTGACTTTGTAGGATTTACCTTTGCCGTCCATAATGGCAAGAAGTTTATTCCGGTATTCGTTACAGAGGAGATGGTGGGACATAAGTTCGGTGAATTCTCTCCTACAAGGACATTCCACAGCCATTCAGGCGACAGAAAGGCAAAAGTGGTTAAGAGGAAGGAATAAGGTCATGGAAATCGTGGCAAAAACAAAGATGATCAGGATATCCCCGCGAAAAGTCAGGATCGTGGGAGATCTGATAAAGAAGAAAAATATCAACGAGGCCTCGGGGATGTTAACCTATATGCCTCAAAAGGCGTCATTTATCCTGAAGAAGCTTCTTGACAGTGCCATAGCGAATGCGAAACAAAAGAAATATGTAGATATCGACAATCTCTATGTCAAGAATGTCATCGTTGACGGCGGTCCGATGCTGAAGAGGTTTTTGCCGAGGGCCATGGGAAGGGCAACAAAGATCAGGAAGCGGACCAGTCACATTACGCTCGTATTAGACGAATCATAGATCTGGAGGTTAAATGGGTCAAAAGACACATCCTTTCGGTTTCAGGCTTGGAACAATCAAGACGTGGGACTCCAAGTGGTTTGCATCGAAAAACTATGCGAAGTTTTTACACGAGGACATAACGATAAAGAACTACCTGAAGAAGAAACTCTACCAGGCGGGGATCTCAAAGATCGAGATAGAGAGGGCGGCCAATAAAGACAAGAGAGCAAAGATCAATATCTACACATCCCGGCCGGGACTCGTTATCGGAAGAAAAGGGGCCGAAGTAGAAAACCTGAAAAAGGAACTCCAGCGGATCACCGACAAAGAGGTGATCTTGAATATTACGGAAGTCAAAAGACCTGAGGTCGATGCGCAGCTTGTTGCAGAAAATATTGCCCTGCAGATCGAGCGCCGCGTTTCCTTCAGGAGGGCGATGAAAAAGAATGTTACGCAGGCGCTCAAGTTTGGCGCCAAGGGAATAAAGGCAATGTGCGCCGGAAGGCTGGGCGGAGCCGAAATGTCACGTACGGAATGGTACCGGGAGGGAAGGGTACCGCTGCAGACCATAAGGGCCGATATAGATTATGGTGTCGCCGTAGCGAGCACAAAGTACGGTGTCATCGGGATCAAGGTCTGGATCTTTAAAGGCGAAATATTTCAGGAGACAAGATAATGCTTGCGCCAAAGAGAGTGAAATATAGAAAACAGCAGAAAGGCAGAATGAAAGGTGTTGCCGCGAGAGGAAACAGGGTAAGTTTCGGAGACTACGGTTTGCAGGCTGAAGAGGCCGGCTGGATAACCTCACGACAGATCGAGGCGGCAAGGATAGCGCTTACAAGATATGTAAAAAGGACCGGAAAGGTCTGGATCAGAGTCTTTCCGGACAAGCCGATCACAAAGAAACCGGCAGAGACAAGAATGGGTAAGGGGAAAGGCCCCAGCGAGGGCTGGGTAGCACCGGTAATACCCGGGAGGATCCTTTACGAGATCAAGGGTGTTCCCGAAGATAAAGCAAGAGAGGCCTTGAGAATAGCTTCGTTCAAGCTTCCCATTGCGACAAAGTTTGTAGCAAGAAGTGAGGAACAATGAAAGGCAGGGAGTTGAGAGAGCTGACCAAAGAAGAGCTTTTAAAGAAAAAGAAAGACGCCAAGGAAGAACTGTTCAATCTGCGGTTTCAACACTCAACAGGACAACTGGAAAATACTGCACGGTTGAAGCTTTTGAAAAGGGATGTGGCGAGGATAGAGACGCTTTTACAGGAAAAGACGTCAAAGGCATAATACAAGCTGTGAGCCGGTAACTGGCGGCTGAAAGCTATAATTCGAGGTTGGCATGGAAGCGAAAGATAACGCGAACAAGAAAAAGATGACAGGTATTGTAGTAAAGGATAAGATGGATAAGACTATCGTCGTTGAGGTCGAGAAAGTCCTGCAACATCCAAAATATCACAAATACCTCAAGAGAAAAAAGCGATATAAAGTACACGACGAGAAGAACATCTGTAAACTTGGCGACGAGGTGTCGATCATTGAAGCGAGACCGATCAGTAAAGATAAGCGATGGCTCGTAAAGGAAATAATAAAGAAAGAAGAACCTTTCTTAGCTCAGAAAGAGGTGGTTGGAGATGATACAGGCGAGATCTAAGCTTGAAGTAGCAGACAACTCCGGTGCTAAAAAGCTCGGTTGTATAAAGGTTCTTGGTGGATCGAGGAAGAGGTACGGTACAGTTGGGGACATCATTGTAGCGTCAGTGAAAGAGGTTATCCCCAATTCGAAGGTAAAAAAAGGCGAAGTAGTGAAGGCAGTCATCGTGAGGACAAAAAAAGAGATCAGAAGGATTGACGGGTCCTATGTGAAATTTGATGATAATTCCGCGGTTATTATAAACCAGTATAATGAACCTGTCGGGACAAGGATCTTTGGACCGGTTGCCAGGGAGCTCCGGGCGAAAAAGTTCATGAAGATCGTTTCTCTGGCTCCAGAGGTTGTGTGAGGAATACTATGGAAAAACATTATCACGTTAAAAAGAATGACCTTGTGATGGTAACGAACGGTAAGGATAAGGGCAAGACCGGCAAGATTTTACGGATTATTAAAAAGAAAGACAGACTGATCGTTGAAAAGGTAAACATGGTCAAGAGACATGTGAAGCCGAGCCAGAAGTCCAAAGGCGGCATCATGGAAAAGGAAAGCCCCATCCATCTGTCCAACGTTATGCTCTACTGTGAGAAATGTTCAAAACCGGTAAAGATAGGAAAGCGTACCCTTGAGGACGGGAAGAAGATACGTTTTTGTAAAAAGTGTGAAGAGGTCTTAGATAAGTAGGAGGCACTGTTGAAAACAGCGTATATGGAATTTTATGAAAAAGATGTCAGATCGGCACTGATGAGGAGATTCCAGTATAAGAATGTCATGGAGGTGCCGAAAGTAGAAAAGATCACGGTGAACATCGGGCTCGGTGAGGCCCTCCAGAATATTAAGGTGCTTGACAGCGCAACTGGTGATATGAAGCTCATCACCGGACAGAAGCCTGTTATTACGAAGTCAAAAAAATCGATCGCCTCCTTTAAGCTGAGAGAGGGCATGTCAATCGGCTGCATGGTGACACTGAGAAGAGAGAGGATGTATGAGTTCCTTCATAAACTTGTCTATATCGTTCTTCCACGGGTGAGGGATTTTAAAGGTGTCTCTCCGAAGTCCTTCGACGGGCGGGGCAACTATACACTTGGCCTGAGAGAACAGATCATATTCCCCGAGATAGAGTACGATAAGATCGATAAGGCAAGGGGGATGAATATTACCATCGGGACAACGGCCAAGACAGACGAGGAAGGCTTTGAGCTTCTGAAGCTAATGGGAATGCCCTTCAAGAGTTGACGGAGGAATTAATGGCAAAAAAATCAATGATAGAAAAAGCAAAGGCAACACCAAAATACCGGGTCAGGGCCCACAACAGGTGCGCTATCTGTGGAAGACCCCGCAGCTACCTGCGCAAATTTCAGATGTGCAGGATATGCTTCAGGAACCATTCCCTGAAAGGTGCCATACCTGGTGTCATAAAATCGAGCTGGTGAGGGGGATTCATGATTACTGTAGATCCTATTGCTGATATGCTGACACGGATACGGAATGCTATTATAGCACGCCATGAATCAGTTGACATACCGTATTCCAATATGAAATTTGCCATATCAAAGATATTGAAGGAAGAGGGCTATATAAAAAATTACAAGACCTTTATAGATGAGGCCAGGAGAAAATTTCTCAAGGTTTACATAAGCTACGACGAAAACAACAAAAGTATTATCACCGGTTTACAAAGGATCAGCAAACCCGGGAGAAGGAAATATGTGAGCACCGGAGAGATCCCGAGGTTGAGGAAACGGATAGGTCTTATTGTAATCTCCACATCAAAGGGGATCATGACGGACAGGAGCGCGACAAAAAATAAGGTAGGAGGGGAACCCCTCCTTGTTGTTTGGTGAGGTGTGAGATGTCGAGGATAGGCAGAAAGCCTGTTATTTTGCCTCAGGGCACAAAGTTGGAATTGAAGGACAGTGAAATTGTCGTAACGGGGCCAAAAGGTTCATTGCGAAGGCCGTTTCTGGAAGGGCTTACTCTTGATATCGATGGCAGCACCGTGATGGTGCAGCGAACCAGCGAAGAAAAGAAGATAAAGGGTTTGCACGGCCTCATGAGGACGCTGATCGCAAATATGGTAGATGGTGTTTACAAGGGGTTTGAAAGAAAACTGGAGATTGTCGGTATCGGATACAGGTCCGAATTACAGGGTAATAATATCATCTTTTACCTCGGTTATTCTCATCCCATCACGTTCCCTCTGCCGGCAGGCATCTCCGCTCAGGTAGAAAAACAAACGCTCCTGACCATCAAGGGCATCGATAAAGAGCTTGTCGGCCAGACAGCGGCAAAGATAAGGGCCCTGAGAAAACCAGATGTATATAAAAACAAAGGTGTTAAATACTCTGGTGAGGTATTGAGGAAAAAGGCCGGCAAAAGCGGCAAGTAAGAGGTGATACAATGCAAAGAAAAGCGAAGGTAGCGGCACGGGAGAAGAGAAAAAAGAGAATCCGTAAAACAATCTCCGGGACTGCCGATAAACCGAGACTGTGTGTTTATAAGAGCCTGCGGCAGATATACGCGCAGTTAATTGATGATACGCAGGACAAGGTAATAACCGCCGCATCGACGCTGACAAAAGAAGTGACGGCAACGGTAAAACACGGTGGTAATGTTGAAGCTGCAAAAAAGGTCGGAGAATATATCGGTAAGAAAGCAGCCGACATGGGTATTGGTAAGGTTGTCTTTGACCGGAATGGTTTTAAGTATCATGGGAGGATAAAGGCCTTAGCTGATGGTGCGAGAGAGGCAGGTTTACAATTTTAAGAGGAGGTTGTATTGGCAGAGAAAAAGCGTATAGAACCAGGTGAGCTTGAGCTGCAGGACAGGTTGGTCTATATAAATCGTGTCGCAAAGGTTGTAAAAGGCGGCCGGAGGTTTAGCTTTAGCGCCATCGTTGTTGTCGGCGACGGCAACGGTCGTGTCGGGTTTGGACTTGGCAAGGCCAATGAGGTCCCTGATGCGATCAGAAAGGCAGTGGAGAGGGCAAAGAAAAGCATTATCGAGGTCCCTGTCAGGAAAGGGACGATCCCGCATGAGATAAAGGCCAAGTACGGAACAAGCGAGGTATTTATGAAACCGGCCAGTGAAGGAACCGGTGTTATAGCAGGAAGAGCCGTGCGGGCCGTTGTTGAAGTGGCCGGTATAACGAATATACTTACTAAATGTTACGGATCACGAAATTATCATAATGTGGTAAAGGCGACCATTAAAGGGCTTGCCACGTTAAAGTCGCCCGAAGTCTCATTGAAACAGCGAGGCAAAACGAAGGGCGAGGAGGGATAACGTGAGTCACCTCAAGATCAAATGGACAAAGAGCTTTATAGGGTGCACACAGGTCCAGCGTGACACCATACGAAGCCTTGGTTTTAAAAAGCTTTACCAGGAAAAAACGGTGAAAAACACGCCCGAGATACGGGGTATGGTGAAGAAGGTAATTCACCTTTTAACGATTGTGGAGGATGTCCGGTAAATGAAGCTGTCAGACTTGAGACCGAGTGAAGGATCGACAAAGAAGAAAAAAAGGGTAGGACGGGGCACCGGTTCCGGCCACGGTACTACCGCAACATATGGGAACAAGGGCCAGCGCTCGACAAGCGGTGGTACGAAGAAAAAGGGTTTTGAAGGCGGCCAGATGCCTCTCATGAGGAGAATTCCCAAAAGGGGGTTTAAAAACCCCTTCAGGAAGGAATATTCCCTCATCAAGATAGGAGATCTCGCCGTATTCAAGGGACAGGAAAAGGTAAGCATAGAGGATATACTGAGATCAGGATTTATCAAGAAGATGAAAGACGGCATCAAACTTCTTTCTGATGGCGACATCGACTTCCCGATCAAAATTCAGGTGCATAAGGCCTCCGAGCGTGCCATTGAAAAGATAAAGGCCCAGGGTGGAGATGTGGAGGTACTGATTTAATGGGGGGTTTCCAGAACATTGGGAAAATCCCCGAGCTTAAGCGGAGAATAATAGCCACACTTGCTCTCCTGGCGGTTTACAGGGTCGGTGTTCATATCCCTACGCCAGGGATCGACGGAACGGTACTGGCAGGTATCTTTGAGAGAGCGCGGGGTACCCTGCTCGGTTTCTTTGATATGTTCGCTGGCGGCGGCCTGGAAAGACTTTCCGTGTTTGCCCTCGGCATTATGCCTTACATCAGCGCCTCAATTATTCTGCAACTCCTTACTGTCGTTGTCCCGACCCTTGAGAGGCTTTCAAAAGAGGGAGAGGCAGGCAGGAGGAAGATAACCCAGTATACACGATACGGTACGGTGATCATAAGCCTCATCCAGGGTTTTGGCATCAGCGTCGGACTGGAGCAGATGAGGGGCGCCGGAGGCGAACTCGTTGTTTACAACCCCGGCTGGAACTTCAGGCTCATGACAATGATAACCCTCACCGGAGGGACCGCTTTTATCATGTGGCTCGGGGAACAGATTACGGAAAAGGGCATAGGCAACGGTATATCGCTGATTATTTTTGCGGGTATTGTGGCGCGGATGCCGAATGCGATTGCCAGCACGATGACCCTTGTTAACTCCGGCGAGATGAACTGGTTTGTGGTGCTCCTGATCACCGCAATGATGCTTGCTGTTGTTGCCTTCATCATATTCATGGAGACATCGCAGAGGAGGATACCTGTCCAGTATGCAAAGCGGGTTGTGGGCCGCAAGATGTATGGCGGCCAGGCGACGCACCTGCCCCTCAAGGTCAATACGGCAGGCGTGATCCCTCCTATATTTGCCTCTTCGATCATCATGTTCCCTGCAACGATTGCAAATTTTATTCAGCACCCTTATATGAAAAGATTTTCAGAATTGCTCACGCCGGGAACAATCCTCCATGAATTCATGTATGTGGGTTTTATCATCTTTTTCTGCTTTTTTTATACCGCCATCGTTTTCAACCCCGACAACGTGGCGGACAATATGAAGAAATACGGCGGATACATACCGGGTATAAGGCCCGGCAAGAAGACCTCGGAGTTCATCGAGAGGATACTTTCCAGGGTAACCTTTATTGGCGCCATATATATCTCTTTTGTGTGCGTCCTGCCGACCCTGTTGGTGAGAAAATTCAACGTTCCTTTCTATTTTGGAGGTACAGCGCTTCTTATCGTAGTGGGTGTTGCCCTCGACACGATACAGCAGATAGAATCTCATCTTATTCTCAGGCATTATGACGGGCTTGTTAAAAAATCGGCACGGGTTAAAGGGAGAAGATGACGCTGACAGCCGTGAGCTGACAACTGACCGCTGAGTGAGGTAGCGCGTGTTGCAGGATGATTATTCTGAAGAGCAGGGAAGAGATCGAGAAGATAAAGGTTGCCGGCAGATATGCTATTGAAATCCTTCTGTATCTGGGACAGTTTATCAAAGAAGGCTTGAAGACCATAGAGCTTGAAAGATTGTGCGAAGAGAAGATACGCAAGATTGGTCATGTAGAACCGGCATTTAAGGGATATAATGGTTACCCCTATTGCCTCTGTGTTTCTATAAACGATGAGGTTGTACACGGTATGCCCGGAGAAAGGATATTGAAGGATAGTGATATTGTGAGCCTTGATTTTGGTACCCGATACGATGGTTTTTGTGGAGATGCCGCAATAACATACGGTATCGGGAGTATCCCAAAGAGGACGGAAAGATTGCTCGCCGTTACCGAAAGCGCCCTCTATAAGGGGATCGGTGAAACAAGAAAAGGCAACAGGCTGCACGATATCTCCCATGCCATTCAATCTCACGTGGAAGAGGCTGGATTTTCCGTTGTACGCGAGTTTGTTGGTCATGGGATAGGGAGAAATCTCCACGAGGAACCACAGATCCCTAATTACGGAGAAAAAGGGACAGGTGTACGTCTCAAGGTAGGTATGGTGCTTGCGATAGAGCCAATGGTGAATATGGGGAAAGGCGATGTCGTGATCAGGGAGAACGGGTGGACTGCGGCGACAAAGGACGGAAGCCTCTCGGCTCATTTTGAGCATACCATTGCTATAACTGAAAAGGGCGCAGAAATACTGAGCGCATTATAGGTAATTATGCCAAAAGGTGAAGGAATAGAGATTGAAGGGACGGTAATTGAGCCGCTGCCGAACGCCATGTTCAGGGTTGAGCTTCCCAACGGACACAAAGTACTTGCCCATGTATCGGGTAAAATGCGTATGCATTATATCAAGATACTCAGAGGCGATAAGGTTGTGGTGGAGCTTTCACCATATGATCTGACAAGGGGCAGGATTATCTACAGGGTGAAATAGGAGGTTCTCATGAAGGTTAGACCTTCTGTCAAGAAGAGATGTGACAAGTGTAAGATCATTAAGAGAAAAGGCATAGTGCGAATCATCTGCGAAAATCCAAAGCATAAGCAGAAGCAAGGTTAAGGAGGAGTAACGTGGCAAGAATTGCTGGTGTAGATATACCGCGGGATAAGAGGATAGAGATAGCCCTGACGTACATTTACGGTATCGGGAGGACCCTCTCAAACCGGATTCTCGGCGAAGCTGGTATTGACCCTAACAAGAGAACCAATTCCCTGACCGATGAGGAGATCGCAAAGATACGGGATATTCTGGAGAGAAATTATAAGGTAGAGGGTGATTTACGGAAAGATGTAAATATGAGCATCAAGAGGCTCATGGACATCGGCTGCTACAGGGGCTTGCGGCATAGAAGGGGACTGCCGGTAAGGGGACAGAGGACACGGACCAATTCCAGGACACGGAAGGGTCCGCGGAAGACCTCGATGAAACGAAAATAATGAGGTGTATAGATGGCAAAAACGAAAAAAACCGGTAAGAAGAAGGTAAAAAAGAACATTCCCGTCGGCGGTGTTTACATCCAGTCGAGTTTTAATAATACTATCATTACAATTACCGACCCCCAGGGACATGTTGTCGCATGGTCGAGTGGCGGCGTTGTCGGCTTCAAGGGTTCGCGGAAGAGCACGCCTTTTGCAGCCCAGCTTGCAGCAGAGAACGCGGCGAAGAAAGCAATCGAGAACGGCATGAAGACCGTCGATGTATATATCAAAGGACCCGGGGCAGGAAGAGAGGCGGCGCTCAGGGCTCTTCAGAGCGCGGGGCTTAAGATCCATCTCATCAGAGATATAACGCCGATACCACATAACGGGTGCAGGCCACCTAAAAGAAGAAGAGTGTAAGGAGGCAAGCTTTGTCAAGATATGTAGGACCATCATGCAGATTATGCAGACGTGAAGGGATTAAACTTTTTCTCAAGGGGGAGAGGTGTTATACCGAGAAATGTGCGATTGAGAAGAGAAACTACCCGCCCGGTGTGCATGTTGAAACGAGGGGTAAATTTCTTGAATATGGGTTGAGGTTAAGGGAAAAGCAGCGTCTGAGAAGGACTTATGGACTCAGCGAAAAACAATTTAAAAGATTTTTCGAAATGGCGGAGCGCAAGCAAGGTATCACGGGAACAAATTTCCTTGTCTTGCTCGAGAGAAGGATTGATAACATGGTCTTCAGATTTGGATTTGCAACGTCCCGGAAAGAGGCAAGGCAGCTGGTATCACACAGCCACATTTTGGTCAACGGGAAAAAGGTTAGTACGCCGTCGTTCCTTGTAAAGCCGGGCGATGAGGTTTCGGTAAAACACAAAGACTTGCCAAGCGTCAAAAATGCTCTTGAATCAGTGGTGAGAAGAGGGATCCCGTCGTGGATCGAGCTGGATAAAGATAACATGAAAGGTACGATCAAGCTTCTGCCTACACGCGACGACATCACGATGCCCATTAAAGAACAGCTCATCGTAGAATACTATTCAAGATAGCTTTGCCCCAAGGAGGGTAGATACCTATGTTTGAAAAAAACTGGCAGGAACTTATAAGACCGACAAAGATCGAGATAGAGAAGAAAGAGCATGACTATGTGAAGTTTTCCACGGAACCTTTTGAGCGGGGATATGGGATAACAATAGGGAACTCCATAAGAAGGGTTCTTCTTTCTTCTATTATGGGCGGCGCTATTACTTCCGTCTGGATCAACGGTGTAGAACATGAATTTTCTACGATCAGAGGGGTTAAGGAAGATGTAACTGAGATCATTCTGAACCTGAAAAAGGTTGTTTTGAAGGTTACTGATGATAAGCAAAAGGTTTTAAAGATAGACGTGAAAGACAAAAAAGAGGTCAAGGCGGGTGACATCACCCATGATGGCGGTGTCGACGTTGTCAATCCCGACCTTCATATCGCCCACTTAAGCGACGACGCACACCTGTACATGGAGATGAAGGCACAACTTGGGAGGGGGTATCTGCCGTCAGAGATGAATATCGATGAGAACGATCCTATCGGTACCATACCTATCGACGCTATCTTTTCTCCCATCAGGAAGGTAAGCTATAATGTAACCCAGGCAAGGGTCGGCAGAAGAACGGACTACGATAAGCTGACCATGGAGATCTGGACGGATGGCAGCGTTGATCCTCTGGACGCACTTTCTTTTGGAGCTAAGATCATCAGGGAGCAGATGAAGATCTTTATCAACTTTGAAGAGATCGAAGAGGCTGATATCGTTGAGGACAAGATCGCCGACAAACACGACTTCAATGAAAACCTCTTCAGAAGCGTTGATGAGCTTGAATTGTCCGTAAGAAGCGCGAATTGCCTGAAAAACGCTGATATCAAGTACATCGGAGAGCTTGTTCAGAAGACAGAGCAGGAGATCCTGATGACGAAAAATTTCGGCAGGAAGTCTTTGAACGAGATAAAGGAGATCCTCTCCTGCATGGGGTTGCGTCTCGGTTTGAAACTGGACAGCTTTCCCCCGAGGGAAGACTTAGACAAGATGCTTCTCAAGAAAAAAGATCACATATAGAGGTTTACCATGAGGCACATGAAGCGAGTCAAAACATTGAACAAAAAGAAAAGTCACAGAAGGGCGCTGTTTCAGAACCTGGCGAATGCCCTTTTCGATCATGAGAGTATAAAGACCACGAACCCGAAGGCCATGGAGCTGAAGAGGGTTGCCGACAAACTCATTACCCTGGCGAAAAGGAAAGATATGCACTCCATGAGGCTTGCCTTCGCAATCTTAAGGGACAAGGAGATCGTACGGAAGCTTTTTACCGACATAGGCGAACGGTATACAGCGACCAGCGGAGGGTACACACGGGTCCTTAAGATCGGCAGCAGAAAAGGCGACAACGCCCCGATGGCTATCATAGAACTTACCCAGAAAAAAGAGAAAGAAGAGAAAAAGGAAAAGGAAGAGAAGAAAAAGGAAAAGGCAACGAAAGCCAAACCAAAAGCAGAAAAGAAAGAAAAACCTATCAAGAAAGAAAAGGCAGCAAAAGAGAAAACCGAAAAGACAGAAACAAAAGAAAAAAAACCGAGAAAGAAGGCGCCGAAAAAAGAAACAGGAACAGAAACAACGGAATAACGTCCCCGATAAACAGTCTTCTACTGGGAGATCGTTCAACGGCAGGACAACGGACTCTGACTCCGTGAATCAAGGTTCAAATCCTTGTCTCCCAGCCATTATCTTGACAATCAAGCGGGTTGGCCAAATTAGCCAACCCGTTTTTTTTCAGACCAATTTGTCTTCCTTCATATAACTTCGTTGCCTGCTATTACCGGTACACCCGCAGGCGGGTACTCGGTCGCCCCCTCCAATTGATACTGTGAAAGGTGAAAAGTGAAAAGTTTTAAACATAGACGCTTCGCCTTAGAGCATCGGTGTCGGGCTTTCCTTTAGCAAACCGTCGTGAGGCGAGGAAGCTCGGTCTTTTGCATGAATATGCAAAAGTTCCGAAGCCGAACGCGAGCGAATGTAAGCCGCTGGAGCGTATGAGCGTGTTTGCGGGGAAGAGCCAGGCGCCGATGCTCGTCCCTTTATTCCCTGAACAGCTTCAGCCGCAATGAATTGCTCACGACCGAGATGGAGCTTATGACCATTGCCATAGCGCCGAACATCGGCTCCAGCCGTATGCCAAAAAAGGGATACAATGCGCCGAACGCTATGGGGATGCCGATAATATTGTAAATAAATGCCCAGAAAAGATTCTCCTTGATGATCCAGAGGGTCTTTTTTGACAGTTTGATGAGGGTGACGAGCCGGGAAAGCTGACCTTTCATAAGTACAATATCCGCAGATTCAATGGCAATATCAGTTCCTTTTCCCATCGCAACACCAACATGGGCCGTCGCAAGGGACGGTGCGTCGTTAATCCCGTCTCCCACCATCACCGTGATGCCCTTCTTTTTAAAATCTTCCACTATCTCAGCCTTTTTGTCCGGGAGGATACGATAGAAATATGTGTCGATGCCGACCTTCTCGCTGATCGTTTTTGCCCCTTCCATACTATCGCCGGTAATCATCGCTGATGTTATACCCATGTCTTTCAGGTCCTTTACCACCCCCCGGGCCTCATCCCTTACCCTGTCGCTGAAAGTGAGGATCCCCATAAGGTTCTCTTTGCCCCATACGAGTACCGGGGATGTTCCTTGCCTCTCTTTTTCGTGATAGCTCTCCCGTATTGCTTGGTCGAGTGTCTTCCCCGTATCCTCATAGAGAGCCACATTACCGATGAAATATTCCCTGCCGTCGACCTTTCCCCTGATGCCCTTCCCGACGATTGCTTCAAAATCATCAACCTTCACTGCTTCGATCTTCAGTTCTTCAGCCTTCTTCCTCAACGCCTCAGAGAACGGATGTTCAGACTGTTTTTCCAGGTTAAAGGCGATGTACAAAATGTCCTTCCCGGCAAAATGGTTAAGAGGGATTATCTCAGAAAGAACGATCACGCCCTCGGTGAGCGTTCCTGTTTTGTCGAACAGTACATGCTGAACCTTATTTGTCAATTCGAGGGACTCTGCATTTTTTATCAGGATCCCTCTTTTGGCCCCCACGCCGGTGGATACCATGATGGCGGTTGGCGTAGCAAGTCCGAGGGCACAGGGACAGGCGATGATAAGGACGCTCACAAAAGAGAGGAGGGCGTTTGTGATCTTCGGGTCAGGACCGGCGATAAACCACACAACAAATGCAGCGATGCTTATAAGTATAACAATCGGCACAAATACACCCGCAACCTTGTCGGCGAGTCGCTGGACCGGCGCTTTCGTGAACTGAGCCTCTTCCACAAGACGGATGACCTTCGCAAGGACCGTATCTTTCCCGATCCGTATTGTTTTAACCGTAATAGAGCCCTTCCCGTTTATCGTCCCGCCGATAACCTCATCACCAATAGTTTTGGAGACGGGCATGCTTTCACCGGTTATCATCGATTCGTCAACATAGGTCTTCCCTTCCGCCACTTCCCCATCGATCGGTATCTTCTCTCCCGGCCGGACGAGCACCCTGTCGCCGACCTCGAGGGAATCTGTCGGCACACGGGTCTCTTTATTGTCTTTCAGGACAACGCACTCTTTTGGTGAGAGCTCATAGAGCATCTTGATCGCCGTATAGGTCCTTGTCTTTGCCTTTGATTCAAAATATCTTCCAAGAAGTATAAGCGTGATGATCGTGGCGCTCGAATCGAAGTACGTCATGGGCATTACACCTGCCGCAGCAATAACGTGAGGAAAAAATGTCACGAAGGCGCTGTAGAAAAACGCGGCCGATGTACCAACGGATATGAGGGTATTCATATCGGCAGTGAAATGCTTGAGATTTAAAAGGGTCGATTTATGGAACCTCAAGCCGAAGTAAAACTGAACAGGCATGGCGAGAAGGAGGAGTACAAAATTGTTGTATGGCAGGACCACCCACATGGAAAAGACCATGATAACGGCGCTGAACGAGACCGACCATATAAAATCCCTTTTCAGCACTGCCTCTTCTTTCTGGGCCCTGATCGTCACATCCCCTTCAATATCAACGTCGTAGCCTATATCCCGGATAATAGAGATAACCTCTTTCATCTCAAGCTCTCTTTTGGGGATGATAACAGCCTTTTTCAAGGGGAAATTGACATGGGCCTCCCCGATGTCGTCGAGTTTGTTCAATTCCTTTTCGATACGCGCAGCGCATGCCGCGCAACTCATACCGGTAATAGGGAGTTCAATCTTTTCAGGCATATTGCCTCCAATCGTACGAAATGATATTTAAATATAAGACGGTCTTAAGGAAATAACAATGATGTAGTGTCAATAGAAAAGCAGGCTAAGGTTAAGGCTAAGGTTAAGCTAATCCTGATTCTCCCCATACTCAATCCGATTCTCCCCGTTATAGCCTTGTTTTTCTTCATTCTCTGTTTGATTTCAAGCACTTTTTGGTGTAATGTAACAAATATTCCTTATGACAGCCATGAAAGACAGCAACTCTCCGCTCTCCGCTCTTCGCTCTCCGCTGCCCCTCTCCGTCTACATGATCACCTTCAACAACAATACAACGATCGAGGGGGCATTGAAGAGTGTCTCCGGCTGGGCCGACGAGGTTATTGTCGTTGATTCCCACAGCACTGACGGGGCAATCGAGACGATCC
>JAQTNJ010000018.1:0-10275 GCA_028713955.1 Syntrophorhabdaceae bacterium | reverse complement strand
TCCGTCTACATGATCACCTTCAACAACAATACAACGATCGAGGGGGCATTGAAGAGTGTCTCCGGCTGGGCCGACGAGGTTATTGTCGTTGATTCCCACAGCACTGACGGGGCAATCGAGACGATCCAGAGATATACCGATAAGCTTTATCAGTTCGACACAACAGACCAGCGAGAGAAATACCAGTCAGCCCAAAACCTGTGCAGTAACATCTGGGTGCTCTTTATCGATGCTGACGAATGGCTTACGGAGGAATTTAAAACAGAGGTAGCCGGCATTGTTGCCGACGATACCCCATACAATGGTTTTATCGCTTACAGGAGAAACATCTATCTCGGCAGGGAGATCAGGCATGGCGGCTGGTATCCCGATTACGAGATACGACTGTATAAAAAGGACAGGGGCAGCTGGCAGGGCGGTATCCACGCGAAGGTCCATGTTGAAGGGAAGATAGGGAGGCTGAAAAGCCATTACATGCATATACCATACGCGGACACGGCGCATCAGATCAGGACAATAGACCGCTATTCAGGGGCATTCGCAGACGACCTCTATAAATCAAACCGCCATTTTCACCTTTTTAATATGCTCACAAGACCGGTTTACCGTTTTTTCCGGGACTATATCTTCAAGATGGGTTTTCTTGACGGCATACCGGGAGTCATCATCTGTGCTTCGACGATGTACTATGTCTTTATGAAACATGCGAAACTATGGGAAATGGAGAGAAGATATGGGAGGAATGAAGAAATTCAGAAATAAGGAAGTGCTCATCACGGGAGGGCTGGGGTTTATCGGCAGCAATCTCGCTATAGCGCTTGTCAGGCTCGGCGCCCGCGTAACGATCATTGACAACATGCTTCCGAGACAGGGCGGGAGCCTCTTCAATGTTAAGGATATCGCAGATAAGGTAAAGGTGAATTTTTCCGATGTGAGAAATGAACTCTCAATGAACCACCTTGTGAAGGGGAAGGATTACGTTTTTCACCTTGCCGGACAGGTAAACCACGTTGACAGTATGCGCAACCCGATACAGGACCTCGATATCAACTGCAAGGGTACGCTCGTTCTGCTCGAGGCCCTTCGCCGGCATAACATCGGTACGAGGGTCATCTTCGCGGGTACCCGCGGGGAATATGGATCGAGCGTCAAGCTCCCCGTCGATGAAGACCACCCGACAAACCCGAAGGGGATCTATGCCGTTACCAACCTCACGGCCGAAAAGATGGTTCTCGTTTACGACGATGTCTATAAGATCAGGGGCGCCTGCCTGAGGATTACAAATACCTACGGACCCCGGCATCAGATGATGCATGATGAATACGGCGTCTTCAACTGGTTTATACGTAAGGCGATGGACAACGAAGCCATCCCTGTCTTCGGTGATGGACGTATCCTCAGGGATTTTCTCTATGTTGATGACCTTGTGGAATGTATGTTGATGACGGCGATGACGGATGCTGCCTACGGAAAGGTCTTTAATGTGGGAACCGGATCGCCGGTCAGTTTCTATGACCTTGCGAAAACAATTGTCAAGATTACAGGGACAGGAAAGACAAAATTTACTGAATTTACCCGGGAAAGAAAAGAGGTTGAGCCCGGGGATTACTACGCGGACATCAGCCACATAAAAAAGATAGTCAAATGGGAACCGAAAACATCTCTGGATGAGGGGATCCGCAAGACCGTGGCGTACTACAAGAAATATAAAAAGGAATACTGGCGATGAAGAACGAGGGACGAGGGACGTCCGCTGCGCTAGGACGAGGGACGATGAAAATCAGGAGAGCAGAGGATGAGAGGGTGAGAGGAGCAGAAAGCGGAATACCCGGGTTAGTACAGCCTTTTACATTTGGTTTTTACTTCGAACTCCGAACGCTCAACTGCCCCGCAGGGGCCTTGCCGAAAGTCCTTTTGAGAATCTCGATATACGATATACGAAATACGATATACGATATACTATCAGTGGGCCGGGCTTCCTCGGCTCACGTCTGACGGATTCAACAAGGGGAATGCAATTATGATCGTAAAGATGTTTAATCTGGAACGAGACCACGAGGACATAAAAAAAGACCTGCTCAGGATCTTTGAGGATGTCCTGTCGGATGGTGAGTTTATACAGGGAAAAGAGGTGAAGGCCCTGGAAGAGTCTTTCGCTTCATATATCGGGGTAAAATACGCAATAGGTGTTGGAAACGGCACCGACGCAATCCGTATCGGCGGTCTTGCCCTTGATCTGAAGGCAGGGGATAAGTTTGTAACAACCCCTAACACGTATGTCGCTTCCGCAATGGCGCTCTCTATGCAAGGTCTGGTCCCGCTCTTCTGTGATATTGAACTTGAGACGTACAACATAGACCCCGAAAAGCTGGAAGACCTTTTAAAAAGGGAAAAGGACATCAAGCTCTGCATACCCGTCCACCTGTACGGCCACCCGTGCAGAATGGATGAGATAATGAGGGTCTGTAAAACCTATGGCGTGAAGGTCATGGAAGATGCCTGTCAGGCCCACGGGGCGCTGTACAAAGAGAAGAAGGTGGGTAGTTTTGGTGATGTCGCTGCCTTCAGCTTCTATCCCACCAAGAACCTCGGTTGTTATGGAGATGGGGGTATTGTTGTTACTGATTCCGAAGAGATATACCGGAGGGCTATGATGCTCAGGAACTATGGCCAGACGGATAAGCATGTCCACGCGATAGAGGGTTTCAATTCGAGACTTGATGAGGTCCAGGCAGCATTCCTTAAATATAAATTGAAACAACTCGATTACTGGAATGAAAAAAGGCGACACAATGCATGGTTGTACCGGAAGGAACTTGAGAACTCACCGCTCATTCTCCCCACAGAGGCTTCCTGGGCGCGTCACGTATACCATCTTTACGTTGTGAGGTCGAAGGAGCGCGACAGTCTTCGTCAGTACTTAAGCGACAATGGCGTCATGACGCTTATCCATTACCCTACGCCGATACATCTCCAGGGCGCATACAGCAGTCTCGGTTTCAAGGAAGGGTCTTTCACCAACGCAGAACAGGTTGCCAGGGAGATTATTTCGCTGCCTATGTACCCAACGTTGAAACAGGACGAGATAATCCATGTGTGCAAGTGCATACGGGGATTTTACGGTCTATGAAAATCCTCCAATTATTTAGTGACTGGAAGTGGACGGGACCGGCTGAACCTGTAGTTTCGCTCTGTGAAGCACTGAACGTCCAGGGGGTCGACGTAACCCTTGCATATCGGAAAACTCCCCTTGAGTTTCACGAGAGGACCGTTGAAAAGCAGGTAAAACAGAGGGCAATACGGTATTATGAGGGGCTGAGACTGAACAGGTATTTTTCTTTTCGGGACTGGTACCACGATATGCAGCATTTAAAAGATTATGTCAGCAGGGAAAATGTCGATATTATCCATACGAACCTTTCCCACGACCATTACACCGCCGTTATTTCGACGCTTTTCGCTGGTACGCGGCCCCTGATAATACGGACAGACCACAAGAGAGACGGTATGCCGGATAATCTTTTTATGTCCTGGGCGCTCCGTAAGACGGACGGTATCGTAACGTACAGCGAAAAACTGCGGAAGCAGGATATAAAAAGATTCGATTTCCCCGACGCAAGGACATCCGCTGTTCCGCCCGCGATAAGGGCATATGAGGGTCCTGTAAAAAAAATGCGGAATGTTTTCGGCATAAAACCGGACGAGAGGGTCATCGGTGTTATCGGGCGCCTCAAGCCTGACCGTGGGTACGACATCATACTCAGGGCGTTTAAGAAGTTGAAAGACCGTCAGGGCAAGGTCAAGCTCCTTATCATGGGCAGGAGTTCTCAGATAGAGAAGAGTATAAAAAGGCCGCTGGCAGAGCTTGGCCTTGAGCAGGATGTTATCCTTGCGGGGTACAGGGTGGAGGACTATTTTTCCGTTATCGCGACCTTCGATATCTTTGTGATGATGAGGGCGGGGAGTGACGGCTCGGCGAGGGCGCTGCGGGAGGTCATGGGCATGGGAAGACCTGCCATAGTCTCAGATGCGGGCATGCTCCCGGAGCTTGTCGATAACGGGAAAACAGGTTTTATTACGACCTGGGATGCAGATGACCTTTCGAAGAAGATGGAAACCCTCCTCTGGGACGAGGGTATGAGAAAGACCTTTGGGGCCAATGCAGCGAGAATAGCCAGGGAGAAATGGGATTACCGGGCGCAGGCCGGACAACTGAAAGATTTTTATGAAAGGCTTATGCTTATGGGGAAAAGAAAAAATTCTCCTAAACTGAACGTAACACCATGAAGATAGGTATAGCGGTCTATAATTTTAATCCGAAGAAAGGCGGCGCAGAACGATATGCATATGACCTCGCCACGATCCTGAGCCGGAGAGGGCATGAGATCTTTATCTTCTGCTCGATGGGGATAGAGGTGCCGGGGATCACCCTGGTGAGGTTCAACACAATGCCGTTCCCGCGCTGGCTCAGGACCCTATCGTTCGCGCTGAACCACAGGAAGTACGTCAGGCTCTTTAACCTTGATGTAATGCTCGGTTTCGGCAATACCCTCGATCTCGATGTATACCAGAGCCACGGTGGCATACAGCGTATCTGGATGGAGAGGGAGATCGCAAGTTACGACGATCCGAAGGAGCGTTCCTTGAAGGCGTTCCTTCTGCGCAGAAGCATCAACCAGATGATACAACGCTGGATAGAAGAATTCCCTATCAGGAGCAGGAGATATTCCAGGATCGTTGCCATCTCCGATATGATAAAAGGGCATATGGCCGGACATTATAATCTGGCCGATGACAGCATAGACGTTGTGTACAATGGCGTGGATACGGAACGCTTCAGGCCGGCAGCAGTGATACCTGATGGTCCCCCGAGGATACTCTTCTCAGCAGGGAATTTCAGGCTAAAAGGGCTTTCCCCGCTGCTTTCTGCGCTCGGTGAGGTTTCAAAAGAGACAAAAGACTTCCGCCTCATTGTCATGGGCAGGGGGAGAAAAGAAAGATATATAAAAATGATAGACGCATTGAACATAGCGAACAATGTGACCTTTCTCGGAGAATCTTCTTCGCCGGAGAATGTCTACCGGGATGCCCATATACTTGTGCATCCTACCTTCTATGACGCCTGTTCACTGACAACGATGGAGTCTATGGCATCGGGGCTTCCGACGATCACAACGAAGTGGAACGGCGCGGCGACCCTCATCTCTGAAAACGAAGGCTATGTCATTGACGAACCACGGGATGTCGCGAGCCTCGCATCGGCAATAAAGGCATTGCTGGACAGGGATCGCATGCGCTCCATGGGTGCAGCCGCCCGGGCGAAGCTTGAAGACTTTACTATCGAAAAAAACGCAGCGGCGATGGAAAGGATATGTAAAGAAGCCGCAGACTCAAAACGGGGTAAAGGCAGTAAATAGTCGATAGTGAATAGCAGAAAGCCAGTCGATAGTCGATAGTATATCGTATATAGTGGACTGCAAAAGCAGCATCTAAGGCCTCTTTCGGTCTACGATATACGAACTACAATATACGATTTTCTACGAGCTATTATTTAGCTGCTAATAGCTGACCGCTATCAGAAATACATCTTTATAAACTTTACGAGATAATCTATCCTGGACAGCTTGCCGGGTTTTGTTCTGATCCCTTTTATGTAACACTCTCTGGCAAGCCTCTTGTCGCCTGACGCGTAGTATCTCCTGAAGAGCTCCATATAGCGGTTGGCGATGAGGTCGTTGCGGAGGTAGTCGAGGGCTCCTTTATAATAAAGATCGTCGATAACAGCCGTTACAAAATCGATACCCTGTCTTTTCAGTTGTTCGACATTATGACGGAGGCTGTCAGGATGGCTGAAGGTGATGGCCGTAGGCGTGGCAAGGAAATAGCCCTTTCTCTGAAAAAAGACCTTGGTGAAATAGACGATATCCTCGCCGTTCGATATGTGCGTAGGAAAAGCGAACGCCTTCGCGACGACGGTGCGCATGAGGACCGCGCAGGTGGCAAAGGAGATGCGCCTGCAAAGAAGGTCTTCGTACAACCTTTCTGAAAAAAAGCTTTGTCCCGTTTTATCATGGAGGTACGGCGTCTCATCGGGAGCGTGTTTGGAAAGGGTGGAACTGATAACAAAGTCAGCGTCTTTGTTTTCGGTAAGGATCAGGACCCGCATCTCGATAGAGTCTGTCGTCAGGGCATCGTCGGCATCAAGGAAGGTGATGAAGCTGCCTTGTGCTCCCTCAAGCCCTCTGTTCCTTGCCGACGAGACGCCACGGTTGTCCTGACGGATGTACCGGACGCTGTCACGAAACCCTTCAACGACCGCGCGGGTATTATCCGTTGAACCGTCGTCGACAACGATGATCTCGAGGTTTTTGTATGTCTGCTGAAGACACGAAGTGATCGCTGCCGGCAGATAGTTTGCATAGTTGTAGGTGGGGATAACGATCGACACGAGGGGATTATTATCTGCTGTTTCCATAGTGTTTGACCTGCGGAGGTATGTGATATTAATGTGATTATATCATTGAGGTTGTCAAGGTTTTTGTTGGGATGGGCTGGTTTGTGCCGCTCGCGTTTGTTGCGTGCATTGGGTTCGTTGGGTTTGTTGAGTTCACTCTCAGCTCTCAGCTCTTTGCTCTCTGCTGCCTTTCTCTATGGGCAGGACTGCTTTTGAGATTGACTGGCCGGGGTTCTCCTGTTATATTAGGAAAATTTATATGTTACACTGTTCTCAGGCAGATAATCTATAGGGGTATTTTGTGAATATCTTAGGTCTTCATATATTCGGACACGACACCGGCGGCGCCATCATATCAAATGGCCGCCTCTGGGCCATCGGCGAGGAGAGGCTCGACAGGAAAAAGCACTCCGGCTACTTCCCTCATCTCTCGGTGAGATACCTCCTTCAGGCTGCCGGGCTTAAGAGCATTAACGAGATAGACCTTGTCGTCGGGGTCACCCGTTATGATAAGGAAGGAAGCAATGTCACGGTCGGTTCGATCAGAGAAGAGCTCGGCTATACCGGCCGGGTCCATACGGTCTCCCATCACGATGCCCATGCGGCGAGCGCCTTTTGCGCATCGCCTTTCGATGAGGCTGCCATAATGGTCGTTGACGGGCTGGGAAGCAAATCCATTGAGATCGAGAGCGGCAAAGAGCTTCCCTTTTCGCTCCGGGGATTGACGATCAAAGAGCAGAAAGACCGCGAAGAGGTCCAGTCGTTCTACAGGGCGCAGGGGAATGAGCTGACCCTGATACGGAAGGACTGTACTGCCCCGGGATACATGAACGGGCTGGGCCTTGTCTATATGGGGACATCGGTGTTTCTGAATTTCGGTGATTTCGGTTCAGGGAAGGTGATGGGACTTGCGCCCTACGGGGGGAAACCCGGCAAGACGGTGGAGCCGGGATTCTTCGACGTTGTAGATGGTGCTGCGCTCACGCAAAGCGAAAAGAACTTTGTGCGGCACAACGATCTTTACCAGAGGCAGTTCTTTCCCGACCTGCCCCGCCGTGAAAACCAGAATCTGCCCGATGATCTTTATACCGAGATCGCCTATGCCGTACAAAAGGAAACCGAGGACGGGCTCATTGAGATAGCGCGCTACCTTTACCGGATAAGCCCGAGCAAAAACCTCTGCTACGCGGGCGGCGTGGGTCTGAACAGTGTGGCAAACAAAAAGATACTCGACAATACGCCCTTTGAGAATATCTTTATCCAGCCCGGCTCCTGCGATTCGGGCATTGCCCTTGGCTGCGCCCTATACGGCGCACACTTTGTTGAAAAGGAGGAACCGGGAAAGTACCGGTTCAAAAACGCGTACCTCGGCAGGACTTACAGCGAAGAGGAGATCCTCGATGCACTGCGAAATACGCCAAACATCCGGTTTACAAAGGAGCAGGATATTGTAAAAAGGACTGCCGGACTTCTGGCCGACGGGAAGATACTGGGCTGGCTGGAGGGCGGGAGCGAGATCGGCCCCCGCGCCCTTGGGCACAGGAGCATCATCTGCGACCCGGGAAAACCGGGGATGAAGGATGTCCTGAACGCGAAGGTGAAGCACAGGGAAGGGTTCCGCCCTTTTGCGCCATCGGTCCTCCTGGAGCATGCCTCTGAATATTTTGATCTCGATTGCGAGAGCCCCTATATGCTCCTCATTGCCGCGGTGAAAGACGACAAACAGTCGGTAGTCCCTGCGATTACCCATGTTGACGGCACTGCGCGGGTCCAGACAGTGACGAAAAACGACAACGGCAGGTATTATGATCTCATCAAGGAGTTCTATAACATTACCAATGTTCCGGTCATACTGAACACCTCTTTTAATATAGCCGGTGAACCTATTGTAGAGACCCCGCAGGATGCCTTGAGATGTTTCATGTCCACCGAGATGGATTACCTGGTCATTGAGGACTACCTCGTTGAAGCTGTTGGCCCCAAAGAACTTGTCAAAGGACCTGTTGCCGACGAAAACAAGCTGAAGGCAGTTGATATCAGAGGCGGCAGGGGTTTGAAGAGATGGCTCGCAGGTTTTAAGAAGCGATAGGCGCGGACAGGGACCAATTCTCTTAAGAATCCTATGAAGAAGATCCTTTTTTTCACCCACAACATTTTTACAAAAGAGAATCCACGGGGGTACAGGATCCATCAATACTTCCCGTACCTGGAGAAAAGCGGCTTCACGGTCACGCTGTTGACAACAAAGACGAGTCTCCCCAGGGTGCTCAAAGAGATCATGCAGTCAGACATAACCTATGTCCAGCGGGTATTGCTCAATCCTTTCAAGTTGTCTCTTTTCAGAAAGCTCTCGAAGAAGATGGTCTACGATTTCGATGACGCGGTGATGTATGGAAGCCGGGGTGCGAGCACGACACGGCAGAGGAGATTTGAAGGCATGGTAAAGGCCTCAGACGTTGTGTTGTGCGGCAACCAATTTCTTGCCGATGAGGCAATGAAGTATAAAGCGACCGGTGTCCATTATATCCCTACGGTCGTCGATATTGGTGAATACCCGGTGAAACAACACGGGCCAAAGAAGCCCTTTGTCATCGGATGGATAGGAAGCAGCGCAACATTAAAGTACCTCGCCGATATACGGGAGTTATTGGATTATTATGCTGACCAGGAAGGCGTGGAGTGCAAGATCGTCGCCGACAAGCCCCCGGAGGGGATGAAAAAAGGGATGCTCTTTGAACAATGGGATTACGACAGGGAGAAACAGTCCATCCTGAGTTTCGATATGGGGATCATGCCGGTGAAGGACGATATCTGGTCCCTGGGGAAGTGCGGCCTCAAGCTGATCCAGTATATGGCAGCGGGGCTCCCCTCGGTTGCCCACCCTGTCGGCGTTGTGCAGGACATGATCATCGACGGGCATAACGGGTTTTCAAGGAAGGACGCGGAAGGCTGGAAGGACGCCATCGATAGGCTTCGGGGAGACGTTGACCTGCGGAGGGCCATGGGGATGGCTTCGAGGAAGATCGCCGAAGAACGTTATTCCCTGAATATCTGGGGACCAAGGGTTGCAGAGATCCTGGATACCCTCCCGGGCGGATCAGCACGATGAAGGAATTCCGGATAAAAGGCATGAAATGGTTTCTTGAAGACGAGGGACTCTCGGCCGTGCTTGAGAAGCTGCCGGAGGTATCGGACGCGCGGAGGCATTACATTACCGTGCCCTATAAAGAAGGAGAGGTCTTCATAAAGACCTTTGTCGAGAAAGGGGCCCTCGGCGCACTGAGGAACAGAACAGTCCCCAGGGGTAAAAAAGAATATGAGACAGGGAAGCGGCTGGCCTCGATCGGGATCAGGACGCCTGGGTGCCTTGGGTACGGGGTCGGCAGGAAGCGCTCCTGCGTGGTCCAGGATCGGATCGACGGCGAGGGGTTTGTCCGTGTATTTTTCAGGCATGGGTACCGTGAAAGATTAATCCCTGCACTCGCAGAACTTCTCAGGGGGTTGAAGGAGAACGGTGTCTGTCATAACGACCTCCATCTCGACAATGTGCTTGTGTCCGGCAATCTCCTGTATCTCATTGATCTCCACAAGACAAAATTAAAAGATGCCCTTAGCGATAAAGATGAGCTTTCCAACCTCACCCACGCCCTTACCATGATCTATGAGGACCTCAACGAGAAAGAGAAGGGACTTTTTTTTGAACGCTACGGGAACCTGAAGGTACAAAAGGCAGTTGAAGGAGAGATCAAAAGGTTAAGGGCAAGATGGATCGAGAGCAAGAAGAGAAGGGCATTTCAGGAGACCTCCAAGATCGTGCGCAG
>JAQTNJ010000017.1 GCA_028713955.1 Syntrophorhabdaceae bacterium | reverse complement strand
CGGTATTCAGCCCTGACAGTATGCACGTTGCTTATAACGCGTTCACAGGCAACAAGGTTGTCATGGTTCTCGACGAGAAGGAAAGCAAACGATATGACGGCATAGGGACGACGATCGCCTTCAGTCCGGACAGCAAACAGGTCGCCTTTAACGCACGCATGGGCAATAGATGGTTCGTTGTTCTCGACGGAAAAGAGGAAATGACATACGACAATATAATGCGGGGCACACCCCTTTTCAGCCCTGACGGTAAGAGGCTTATCTATGGCGTGAAATCCGGCCCCTGGAGATTCGTTGTTCTCGACGGAAAAGATGAAAAACACTACGAATCCATAGGAACGCCTGTCTTCAGCCAGGATAGCCGGCAATTTGCCTATGCTGCCCGGAAGGACGGTATGTGGCTCGTTGTCCATAACACAGGGGAAGGAAGACCGTATGAAGAGATTGTCTCAGTTAATCCGGTATTTAGCCCTGATAGTAAACGGCTCGCCTATATTGTCCAGAGGGGGAAGAAGCGGCTGGCGGTTGTCGACGGCAAAGAAGAGGAGGAATATGACAACATTATTGAGGATTCCCTCACGTTCAGCCCGGACGGGAAACATATAGCTTACATGGTCCAGCAGGCAAATAAGCGCTTTGCCGTGATCGATGGAAAGGAACGGAAAGAGTCCGACATCACATCTCTGCCTGACATGGGAAGGATCGTTTTCGATTCACCGGATACCTTCCGCTACATTGCCGTAAAGGACAATTACATCTTTCGGGTGGAGGAAAAGATAGAGTAGCCTGTCACAGGCCCCGCGTCAGATGAAAAACAAGAAGAAGACCAAAGAACGATCCATTCATGAACCCACGGCAACACACCGGCGGGATGCCGGGCCGGAGAAATCGGGGATCAGTCACAAACAGGCAAAGCATGCCCCAGGCATATTGCATGATGATTACCGCGAGATATTCGATAAAACAAATGATGCCTTTTTCATCCATGATGCGAAAACCGGGGCTATTCTTGATGTTAATGAGAAGATGTGCGAGATGTATGGCCGCACACGGGAGGAAGTCAGGAGGAAGGTTGGCGTAGCGGCAATGAGTGCCAACGTACCGCCGTATACTCAAAAAGAGATCCAGGAATGGACCAGGAAGACTTCCCACGAGGGCCCTCAACTTTTTGAATGGCAAGCCAGACACAAGGACGGCACGGTGTTCTGGGTCGAGGTAAACCTGAAACGGGCCAGGATCGGCAACAAAGATCGCATACTGGCAGTTGTTCGCGACATCACCGAACGCAAGCGGGTGGAGAAGGTGCTACGGGAGAGCGAGAACCAACTCAATGCCATGATACAATCAATCCCTGACCATATGAGCATGATAGACAAAGAACTTAATATTATCTGGGCCAACGAGACCGCTGCAAGAATATTCGGAAGCGATCTTGTCGGCAGAAAATGCCATGAAGTCTATCATAGACGAACAAAATCTTGCGAGCCATATCCATGTATTGTCCTTCAGGCATTCAAGGATGGAAAAATACATGAACACGATATGGAAGTTATCGATATGGAAGGAAAAACAATGCAATTTCATTGTACGGCAAATGTAGCGTTCAGAAATGATAATGACGAACCTGTCGCCGTGCTCGAGATCTCCCGGGACATTACCGAAAGCAACAGATTGAGAGAGGAAATAAGGGCACACCGCGACCACCTCGGCACATTGGTAGCAGAGCGCACGGCACAGATCCAGCAGGAGATTGTCAAAAGAAAGGGAACGGAAGAGCGATACCGTGCTCTCATAGAATCCATAAGTGAGTGGGTATGGGAAGTCGATACAGATTTTGTCCACACGTACGTGAGCCCCAGGGTATTTGACGTCCTTGGCTATAAGCCGGAAGAGCTCATAGGCAAAAGACCTACTGAGGTCATGCCTCCAGAGGAAATAAAAGGGGCAGGGCCCTTGATAAAAAAGATCATGGCTCAGAAAAAACCGTTTTTGTTTTTTTCAAATGTCTGCTACCACAAGAACGGCCGCCTCGTTTACCTTGAAATTAACGGATACCCGTTCTTCGACAAAGAGGGCGCCCTCCTGGGGTATCACGGGACCGGCCGTGATGTTACCGCGCAGAAGAAGGCAATAGAGACGCTGAGGGAAAGGGAACAGGAACTGGCAGCCAAATCCAGAACCCTTGAGGAAGTCAACACCGCCCTCAGGGTGATGTTGAAACAGAGAGAAGAAGACAGAAAGGAACTCGAAGAGCAGTTCGTATCGAATATCAGGGAAATGATTTTATCGCATGTTAATAAAATCCAAAAGGGCCGCCTTGACCCCGCGCACCGGGCCTATCTCGATGTCATCGAAACAAACCTCAAGGAAATAATGTCGCCATACCTGAACACGGTAAGGCAGTTTAACTTTACTCCCAGGGAGATCGAGGTAACATCACTGGTCAGGAACGGTAAGACAACCAAGGAAATAGCGGAAATAATGGGCGTAGCAACAAGTGCCATCGATTCCCATAGAAACAACATACGGAATAAGCTCGGACTGAATAACAAAAAGGCCAACCTCCGTTCATACCTCCTATCGCTCAGATAATACGGTTAATATACCCATATTATAACCATAATAAATCAATATTATACTTCCCCTCGTTGTATGGTAGTGTAAGTTTAGGACTACATGGGGGACTGGGGTTGAGTCGTTATCTGCATAAGTACAGTTTATTCCGGATGCCCATCAGCAACTCCTCATAATGCCGGTAATAACACAAGGCACAGAATGTTTAAAATCATATGTCCGCGTTGCGGCAGGGAAACAGGCATCGTAAACTTTGGGTGGGGATACGTGGCAATTTGCTGTGATACAATCATTTATAACAGCGACAAACTGCCGCCGCAGTGTAATGCGGATGATGTTCCTGCCGAGGATTCTTCTGTGAGTTATTCCCATGTTTATACTAAAGAGGTTTAATACAATTCTTCATGGTAGAAAATAGTCAAACTGACGACAATAAAGGCAAGGTTCTCTGTGAATGGTGCCTGGTGAGAGAGGCTGTAGGGAAATTTTTTGTACCCGGGAAGGGGATTTTTTATCTCTGCGAAGATTGCAGGAGACTCACCACGGCCTTCCCTGCAGAAGAACAGTGAATAATTGATGGGCATCGGTGCCGGACTCTTCCCCGCAAACACGCTCATACGCTCCAGCGGCTTACATTCGCTCGCGTTCGGCTTCGGAACTTTTGCTTCGCAAAAGACCGAGCTTCCTCGCCTCACGACGGTTTGCTACAGGAAAGTCCGACGCCAATGCTAATAGCATATAAATAGGAATATACCGGATTGCATTCAAAAATAGAGCGAGGCGACAAGGAGGAGGCGACGGAGGCGTACATTTAGTACGTCGAGTCGATGACGACGAAGGCAACGAAGCTATATGAATGAATGCAATCCGGTATAAGGCTTACACTGCCATCCTGAATATATCCAGCAGTCCGAAAGGCATGACCCCCATATAAAGGACAAGGAATATAAAGATATAACAGAGCGCCTTCTCGTTGAAGGTAAGCTGGATAGGCTCCGCTGACTCCGCCTCTTTCGAATAGCTCATCCTGACGAGGTTCAGATAATAGAAGATCGATATGGCCGTATTGACGGCGGCGATTATGACGATAGTCAGATGCCCTTCCCTGAATGCGCTCATAAAAAGGAAGAGCTTGCCGGTAAACCCTCCGGTAGGCGGGATGCCTGCAAGCGAAAAGGCTCCAACGGCAAGGGTAAATGCAAGTAGCGGCGCTCTCTTTGAAAGCCCCACAAGATCATCGAGGACAATATTCCTGCCGTCTTTTGAAAGTACGACCAGGACATAGAAACAGGCGAGGTTCATGAAAAGATAGACAGTAATATAATAGATCGCCGATGCATATCCGTCCTTGCTCAACGCCAGCACACCCATGAGCAGATACCCTGCATGGGCAATGCCTGAATAGGCGAGGAGTCTCTTGACATCCTTTTGCACGAGACCGACAAGGTTCCCGAAGGTCATCGATATAGCGGCGAGGACGATGAGAAGGTTGATAAACTGTACCCCTGAGGCATTCGCGAGCATTGTGATCCTGATGAGAAGCGCTGCAGCCCCGATCTTGGGGACCGTGGCGATGAATGTCGTCGTTGTATTGGAAGCCCCCTCATAGATATCAGGCGCCCAGAAATGCATCGGGAAGAGAGAGAGCTTGAAGAAAAAACCTGTCAGGGTAAGGATCAGCGCAAAAACACCGATCGGCTGACCCATGAATCCCGGCAATACCTTCAGTATATCGTTCAAAAAGGTCGATTTCACGATCCCGTACATATAGCTCATGCCGAAGAGCATGATACCTGTCGAGATAGCGCCGAAAAAGAGGTATTTCACCGATGCCTCAAGCTGGATATTTGTTTGCC
The DNA here is from genome assembly GCA_028713955.1 of Syntrophorhabdaceae bacterium. Classification (NCBI taxonomy): domain Bacteria; kingdom Pseudomonadati; phylum Thermodesulfobacteriota; class Syntrophorhabdia; order Syntrophorhabdales; family Syntrophorhabdaceae; species Syntrophorhabdaceae bacterium. The sequence continues at coordinate 23,289 of JAQTNJ010000017.1, read as the reverse complement.
CCTTACGCAGGGGAACGATAACGTAAAGGCTGTAAGAGGATACCTCCAGGGCGATAACGATCGATATGAGTTCCACGGAACTGACGAGCATCATGAGTCCCAGCGTGGAAAAACCGAGGAACATGATATATTCGGGAAAATATGCCTCTTCAACCTCATTCTGCCTGTCCAGGATAAAGATGACAAGACAGAAGCCATAAGCAATGATGGCCTTGAAGACCTGCGAGAAGAGGTCAAGCCGGTAAGCGCCCGAAAAAAGCTCGCCGCTTGCAAAGACACCGGCAAGGGAGATACCAAAGATGATTATTGAGAGGGATTTGGCAAGAAGAACGATGCCGTCTTTCTTTCTCCCGAGCGAGAGAAAGAGAAACACAATCGAGAAGAGAAGCATCGACAGTTCAGGCAGTATCATTATCATCGATCAACCCCTTAACGGAAAAAGATGTTCATCTGCGAATGAAGGTTCATCAGCGTCTTTTCAATAACCTGCACAAAAGGACGCGGGAAAAGCCCCATCCATATCACAAAGAGAGCGAGCGGCAAAAGATATATGACCTCTCTTGCATTCATATCCGAGATTGCCCGCTTATCCTCTCTCCCCCAGACGATCTGTTTGAGAAGTCTCAGCATATAGGCGGCTGCGAGGAGAGCGCCGACGATAGAAAAGAATCCTGCCAGTTTATTCTGGGAGAATATACCGATGAGAACGTAGAGCTCACCGACAAAATTATTCGTACCGGGAAAAGCAAAGGAGGATATGGAAAAGAGACCAAAAAATCCCACGTATACCGGCATAATCTTCCCAAGGCCCGCGTTATCATATATCTCGCGGCTGTGCGTCCTCTCATAGACGACGCCTACACAGAGAAATAGGGCACCCGTTGTCACCCCGTGGTTGAGCATCTGCAGGAGCGCCCCTTCCCATCCGAAGAGAGTAAGGGAGAATATCCCCAGCGTTGCGAAACCCATATGGGCCACACTGGAATAGGCGATGAGCTTCTTCATATCCGTCTGGCTCAAACAGACAAAACCGCCATAGATGATGCCGATAACGGAAAGCGCGATCATGTATGGCGCGAAAAAGACGCTCGCCTTCGGTGTCACGGGGAGACAGAACCTCAAAAACCCGTATGTTCCCATCTTCAGGAGAACGCTCGCGAGGAAGACGCTCCCTGCCGTTGGCGCCTCGGTATGGGCCGCGGGAAGCCACGTATGAAAGGGGAACATGGGGACCTTTATGGCAAAGGCAATGGCAAAGGCAAGAAATACCCATATCTGGAAAGTAAAGTCGTAGTCACGGAACATCGCATCGGGGATGCTGAATGTGTTTGTCACAAGGTACACGGCGATAATCGCGACAAGGAGGAATACACTGCCGAACAGCGTATATATGAAGAACTTGATGGAGGCATAATCCTTCCGCGGTCCTCCCCATATAGCGATGAGCAGGTACATGGGAATGAGCATCGCCTCCCAGAAGACGTAGAAGAGGATAAAGTCGAGGGCGCAGAAGACGCCGATCATGGCGGTCTCCATAATGAGAAGACAGAACATGAACTCCTTTACCCTGCGCTCGATGGCAGTCCATGAGCAGAGGATGCAAAGCGGGGCAAGAAGTGTTGTCAGGAGGATAAGGAAGATCGTTATACCGTCGATCCCGAGGATATAATTGATGTTATATGATGGGACCCACGGGATGAACTCCCCGAACTGGAACCTGTCCGCTCCGACATCAAATCTGGAAAAGAGAAAAAGGGACAAGGGAAAATTAATAATAGCCGTTATGAGGGCCGTCACTTTAATGCTTCGCTCTCCCCGCATGAAAAGAAGGAGGATCGCCCCTGCAAGAGGAAGAAATATCGCCACCGAAAGGATTGGAAAACTGAGTGTATTCATGATCAGGTATTTATGGAGCGCCGTCGTCATATCGCTACATCCCCCTCAGTACAAACCACAGGATCAGGAAAAACAGAAAGAGAGAAAGGCCGATATAGGCCTGTATCTTTCCTGTCTGGAGCCTTCGCACGATCGAGCCTGCCCCGCGGACGGCGACGGCAGAACCATCAACAACGCCATCAATGACGTTCCTGTCAAAACCATATGAAATACCCGCATTCTTGAAAAGAACCTTTAGACCTACTGTCCGGTAGAGTTCTCCCCAGAAGGTATCGACAACGCTTATCACCCGTTCGTCAAGTTTCATAAAGACCCAGGCGCCTTTCCTGTAAAACCAGTCTATATCGAGATTGAGTTTTGCCTCGGGCTGAAGTTTTTTCACGAGAAGGAAGAAAACAAGCCCCGTGAACGAGAGTATCTGCAGCATCTCCGAGAGATGGGGGAGGGTGTAAGGGTGATATTCCACGGGGAATGGCAAAAGGTCATAGAGTGCCCTGGGGTATACGCCGATAATGAAGCAGAGCGCCGATGTGATGCCCATTGCCCAGAGCATGTTCTTCGGCGGTTCCTTCGTCTTGATCTCCGACTCCTTGCCGAAGAACGTAAAGTACGTGACCTTGAGACCCACAGAGAGGAACGTGCCGATACCCGCAAGGTTCATCCATGACATGAGCATGAGCCTGCCCTTTTCGTGGGCTGACGCGACGATCATCGATTTACTTACAAAACCGCTGAACAGCGGGAACCCTGAAATAGACACGGCCCCGACAACATAAAAGATCATCGTAAGGGGCATGTACTTATAGAGGCCGCCGAGTTTCGACATCTTCGCCGTTCCCGTCATATAGAGAACAGCCCCTGCCCCCATGAAGAGAAGGGCCTTGTACAATATGTGTGCAAAGGCATGGGCACAGGCGCCGTTGAGCGCAAGCTCCGTCCCTATCCCGACACCCGCAACCATGTATCCGACCTGGCTTATGATGTGGTACGCAAGGACCCTCCGCATATCATTTTCTATGACAGCATAGAAAACACCGTAGACGGTCATCGCCGTCCCGAGAATGGCAAGGACCTCGAACCCCGGAAAACCCCGCGCGAGGACATATACGGCCGTTTTTGTTGTGAAGGCACACATGAAAACAGCGCCTTCGACGGTCGCCTCCGGATATGCATCGGGCAGCCACGCATGGAGGGGCAATACGGCGGCATTAAGGGAAAATCCCGCCAGGATAAGGTATTCTGCGAGACCTGCGTTGTCGGGGAATATCCTGTCAAAGACAAGGGTGCCTGTCTTGAAGTAGTAGAACAACATCCCCGTAAAGAACAGGAGACCGCCGAATACGTGCATAAGGAGATACCGGTATCCGGCATCGACGGACCGCTTTTCTTTTCTGTACCAGACAAGGAACACCGACGAGAAGGCCATAGCCTCCCAGAAGATAAAGAGGGTCAGGTAATCCCCGGCGAAGATGGCGCCCAGTGAGCTTCCCACGTAGAAGGCGCCCGCAATGTGATGCCCGTCCTCTTTTACATGGAGCGCATAGAGGGCCCCGAGAAAGGCCATGATAACAAAGACCCAGGCAAAGACAAGGCTCAGCTTGTCCACCCTGCCGAAAACGATGTTCATATTCAGAAACCGGTAGCTCCCGTAGGTGCCGGCGTGCATAAGGGCAACATCGATGATCGAAAGCACCGGGATGAAAAGGATGAAGAACTTCCTCGCTTTCCCTTTCATAAAAGGAAGCAGGAGACTGCCGATATAGAAGAAGATCGCCGGGTGTACCCACCTATCCATAGTAATCCTCGTCCTTTGAAAGAAAGAGATGCGCTATCCCTTTCCCTATCTTTATGAGAAGGAAACAGCCAACGATACTGAACGCCGTCCAGAAGGCAAAGACCTTGTCGATCCAGTAATGGGCATGCGCCTCATCCCTGGGCAGGACCACGTCAAAGATCACTACCGCGACAAGATAGGCAATGAGAACCTTTTTCAGCGTCTTCATGTTCCTTCTCAGGAAGTCAATGTATTTTACAAAGTCCATCTGCCAGCACCTCTTGAAACATTAAATCCTGAACTTGTATATTCTCGGTTCAAACTCGCAACTCGCAACTTGTAACTCGCAACGCTCTTGTCTGTGTTCACGGCATCATCCTCCCGATAAGATTTACGAAGAATTCCGGGAACAGACCGAGCGCAACGGATATGAGGGAGGCAAGGACAATGGGCACCACCATTGTCAGGGGCGCTTCTTTGATATCGCTCCGCTTCCATGCACCCTGTTTGCCCTTGAAGAACGCCTTGAAGGTAATCGGCGCAAAATATCCCGCATTGAGGAGCGTGCTTGCCATGAGGACGATCACTATGGGGATGTTGTGTATCTCAAGGGCGCCGTGGAGGAGGTACCACTTCGTAACAAAACCTGCGACCGGCGGTACGCCGATCATGCTCAGCGACGCTATCGCAAAGGCACCCATCGTGAAGGGCATCGCGTAACCGATCCCCTCCATGTCGCTTATCTTTTTCTTGCGGGTCGCAACAAATATCGCCCCGGCGCAGAAAAAGAGGGTGATCTTGCTGAAACCGTGGTTGACGATATGGATGATGCCTCCGAGTACGCCTGACGCATCGAGGAGCGCCACACCGAGAATGATATAGGAAAGCTGGCTTACCGTTGAATAGGCAAGCCTTGCCTTAAGGTCGTCTTTTGTAAGGGCTATAATCGACGCGAGCAGGATGGTGATGGAGACAAAATAGGCTGTCCAGATGCCGAGGTGAAGGTTATTCAATAGCTCCACCCCGAATACAGAGAGCATGACCCTTGCGATGCAGAATACCCCGGCCTTCACGACCGCCACGGCATGGAGCAGCGCACTTACCGGAGTGGGAGCGACCATGGCCGAAGGGAGCCAGTTATGGAGTGGCATGATAGCTGCCTTCGCAAAACCGAAGAGGAAAAGGATGTACGTGACGGTTATCCAGATGCTGTTTGTATCTTTCGAGAAAATACCGGTCAGGATATTGTCGGAAAAATCGAGGTTTCCTGTCATGACGTACGTCAGGACTACAGCCGGGAGCAGAAGCCCCTTCGATGTCCCCATGAGGTAGACGATATACTTCTTTGCGCCCGCGTATCCTTCCTCGTCCTGATGATGAGCGACAAGTGGGTAGGTAAATATCGTAATGATCTCATAGAAGAGGTAGAGCGAAAAGAGACTCCCCGAATATGAAACACCCTGCGCCCCGAGTATCGCAATGGCAAAACATGTGTAATACCGGGTTTGGGCGTGTTCGTCGAGGGATCTCATGTAACCGATATTGTAGAAGGTGGCAAAGATCCACAAGAACGACGAGACAATGCCGAATATAAGCGAGAGGGCATCAACCCTGAAATTGAGGGAGATACCCGGTGCGATCGTCGAGAGCGTGTAGACGATCCTGTTGCCGCCCATAATATCAGGCACCATCGAAGCGACAGCAATAAAGGTCAGGATCGACCCCGCCACAGACCAGCCTTCACGCAGGTTGGGCCTTTTCCTCGAGAGGGAGATGAGGATAGACACCACGAGTACAATGAGAACAGGTATGAGCGGTCGTATACTCTCTATCTGCATGGTCAGTCTTTCATCTCCTTCAATTGCGATCCTTCAACGTGCCTGAACTTCCTGAAGACGAGTATGATGATGGCAAGCGCTATAGCGGCCTCTGCCGCGGCAATACCCATGATGAACAATGTAAAGGCCATGCCGTTGGCGTTGTCAGGCGCGATGAACCTGTTGAAGGCCACAAGGTTGAGCCCTGCCCCGTTCATGATAAGCTCCATCGATATGAGCATGCTGACAAGGGTCCTCCGGTACACAACACCCAGTATTCCGCAGGTAAGCAGAACGAGACCAACGAAAAGGTATATATTCAAGCTGTTATAAAGTCCCACCCCTGTCATTTTTCACCTCTTGAGTAAAGGGAAAGCATAACAGCGCCGATGATAGCGACAACGATAAGAAGGGAGATGAGCTCAAAGGGAAATGTGAGTCTGTCGAGTAAGAGCCTGCCGATATCCTTTGTCGATACGGTAAACGGCTTTAAAAGACCGGCCCATTGTGTCTTCAATATGATCTTTGCGAAAACAAAGAAAGAAAAGAGTGCTACAACAGCAGCGATGATGAACTTCAGAGGATAGGTCCACTCCTTCGGCTTCTTGTATAACGGACCGACAAGCATGATCGCGAAGGCGATAAGCACCGTAATGGCGCCGACGTAGATCAGGATCTGCATCATCGCCAAAAACGGCGCGTTGAGGTAGATATAAAGTCCGGCGATGCCGAACATAGTAATGACGAGCCCGATCAGGGCGTAGATGATAGAACCTGACAGGACCGTTATCAGGGCCCCTGCCAACGTCACAAGGATAATGAGAATGAATATAATGTCAGCGAAGATCATCCTGCCTTCTTCCTCTTTTCATATTCTTTTACCAGATCGTAATGAAAGTCTTCCCGCCTGTATCCCACAGGATTATAATCATCGGAGAACGCAAGGGCGTCAACGGGGCAGGTCTCCACGCAGATACCGCATTGGCTGCAGGTCGTAAAATCAAGGATATAGGACGTGGCGGTTTTTTTCTTTTCGCCCTCCTTCTTTTCACCTTCTATCTTTTTTATGGAGTTTGATGGACAATTCCTCTCACACATACCGCAGACGATACATCGTGTCCTGTCAGGATTTTCATTATCCCCGACAAGCTTTGTATGACACCGGAAGCGGGGTGAAATGTTTATTAACTGGCGCGGGTACTGGCATGTCACGACAGGGCTGAAGAAGGCCCTGATAGTCACACCCATACCTACAATGAGTGAATAAGCACCCTTTATGATGTCGACAACAACTCTCATGCCGTTACCGAACCTTTATGTTGTGGATTTACTGCATTTTTTTCTAACTCGAAACTCGAAACTCGAAACTCGAAACATATTCTGTTTGTCATAACTTCAGGATCCCTCCTGTCACAAGCAGATTGAGGAAGGAGACCGGTATCAGTATCTTCCAGGAAAAATTAAGGAGCTGATCAAACCTCACACGCGGGAATGTCCATCTGAACCATAGTATGACAAAAACAAGCAGGTAGGTCTTCATGAAAAACCAGATGACTCCCGGCAGTATAGGACCCTGATAACCTCCGAGGAAGAACGTTACGGCGATGGCGCTGACGATAAACATGTTCGTGTATTCAGCAAGGAAGAAAAGGGAAAACCTCATGCCGGAATATTCAGTATGGAAGCCGGCAACCAGCTCACTCTCCGCCTCAGGCAGATCGAAAGGCGTCCTGTTCGTCTCCGCGACGCTGGCAATAAAAAAGATGAGAAAGGCGACAGGCTGATAGATCACAAACCATAATCCTTTCTGCGCTTCCACGATATCCCTGAGAGAGAAAGAGTTCGCCATGAAGATAACGGGCAGAAGCGAAAGCAGCAGGGGTATCTCGTAGGCAATGTTCTGCGCGACGCTCCGCACGGCACCGATGAGCGAGTACTTGTTGGCAGAACCCCATCCCGCGATAAGTATTGACAGAACAGTGAGGGAAGAAAATGCGAGTATAACAAGTATCCCGACATTTATATCCTTGACCTGCAGAAATCCATCAAAGGGTATAACGATAAAGGAGACAAGCACGGGGACGAAGATCAGCGACGGGGCTAAGAAATAGAGGGGTTTCTCGACATTGGCCGGTGTGAGCAGCTCTTTTCCCAGAAGCTTCACGCTGTCGGCAATGGACTGGAGAAGACCGAAGGGACCTACCTCTTTTGGCCCTATCCTTCTTTGCATATGGCCTGCGACCTTCCGTTCTGTCCACGTAAGCATAATAGCATTGCCGAGGACAACAATGAAGACGCCGACAAGGCCCAATACGGTCCTTACCACCTCTTTCCCGACTATCTGCATCAGCGTGTTCAGATCATTCAGCATCTATCCGCTTAACCTTCTTTTTTATTTACTCTCCGCTCTACGCTCTCAGCTCTAAGCTGTTTCACCTGTCTATCTCCGGCACAACAATATCAAAACTCCCGAGCGATGCGATCGCATCGGCGATGAGCACTCCCCGTGCAAGATACGGGAAGACCATGAGGTTTGAGTAAGAAGGCACCCTCCATCTCATCCTGTAAGGCGTATCACTCTCGTCGCTCACAATATATACGCCGGTCTCGCCCCGTGTCGATTCTATGGCGTGGTATATGTCGCCTTTCGGGGGTTTCAGCTTTTTCGGTACTTTTTCGGTCTGGAACGGACCGGAGGGCAGTCTCTTAATACCTTCTTCAATAATGTTGAGGCTGATCTCCATCTCCTTTATCCGCACCAGGTAGCGGTCCATGTTATCCCCTGTATGCCCTGTCGGGATCTCAAAATCGATACTACCGTATGCCTCATAGGGATCAACCTTTCTCATGTCGAAGGGTATGCCGGTGCTCCTGATGGTGGGACCGGAGAATCCGTATTTTCGGGCCTGCTCCTGCTCAAGGATGCCGGTATTTTTCACCCTGTTTATGAAGATCACGTTGCCGGTAATGAGCTTGTCGTACATCACGAGCCGTTCACGCATCCGTTCTATGAAGCGTTTTGTGGCATCGATAAAGCTTTCTTCGTCAATATCATTGTATAGACCGCCAAAGCGGAAATAGCAGTAGGTCAGTCTCGACCCCGTAACATTTTCAAGGATATCGAGGATGTTTTCCCTGTCGTCGAAGGTATACATAAAGGGCGTCAGTGCCCCGAGGTCTGCGGGGAAGGCGCCGAGCCATAAGAGGTGGCTTGCGATCCTGTTCAGCTCACAGGTGATGGTCCTTATATACTTCGCACGCTCCGGGACCGCGATGCCGCATAGTTTTTCAACTGTCTCCACGTGCGCGAGGTTGAAAAACAGCGCCCCCGGATAGTCCATCCTCGCAGGATTCGGCAGGAACTGCGTATAGGTCCTGTTCTCTGCCATCTTTTCGTGCATCCTGTGGAGATAGCCAAGAACCGGCTCCGCGTCAACAATGTATTCCCCATCCATCTTCAGGACGACCCTGAGCACCCCGTGTGTGCTTGGATGCTGCGGACCGAGGTTGATGAAGAAACAATCTTCTTCCTCCTGGGGTTTGAAGGAATTAAGCAATCGTTTGTCATCATCAGGAACAGGGACATGTTCTTTGCGCAGCGGGTAATGGTCGATCCCATCGTGGAGGAAAAGATACGTGAGGTTCGGATGGCCTTCGAAATAGACGCCGAAGAATTCGTGAACCTCCCGTTCATACCAGCGCGCCATTGTATAGACATGGGAAATCGTAGGCGCAACGGGCTTACCAGGGTCAAGCTTCAGTGTCACCTTGATCCGGCACAATTCTTTATGTGTATTAAAGAAATAGACGAGTTCGAGGTATTCTTTGTAATCAACGCAAAAGAGGTCAACAAGATAGAATCCTCTCCTGTCAAGGAACTCGACAATGCTCAGGACGTTCTCTTTCCGGGCGTCTACGGATAAATGATAGCCCTTCTCCGTGTAAGGAGTTTCACGCACATCAACGCTACGAAAGGCATTCGTAATCTCTTCTAAAACAGTCTTTACCATTTCTGTTCCGGTTTCGGGAAGCGGCGCGTCCCCGTAATCTTTTCTTCAAGCTTCATAAGTCCTTCAAGCAGACCCTCCGGTCTTGGAGGACACCCCGGGACGTATACGTCAACGGGGACAAGCAGATCTACTCCTTCAATGAGATTGTACTGACCTTTAAAAACAAAAGGGCCGCCCGATATGGCGCAGTTGCCCATGGCAATGACCCATTTCGGGGAAGGCATCTGCTCATAAAGGGTAACCAGTGTGGGCGCCATCTTTTTTGTCACTGTCCCTGATACGATCATGAGATCTGCCTGCCTGGGGCTTGGCCTGAAGACCTCCGCGCCAAAGCGGGCGATGTCAAAACGGGCCATGGATGTGGTCATCATTTCGATGGCGCAGCATGCGAGGCCAAATGTCACAGGCCAGAGCGAGTTTGCCCGCGCGAGATTGAGGATCTTGTCGAGGACAGCGAATTTTATGATAGGATCTTTCGTTTCCAGGTGAAAACTCCCTTTCCCCAGGCATACACAACTGCCAATGCAAGAATAAGCACAAATACTACCAGGGAATAAAATTCAAATGTATTGCCGCCTTTTGTATAGCTCAACGCAACAGGAAAGAGATAGAGGACGTCAACATCGAAGGCGATAAATATAAGCGCGTAGATGTAATAATGTACGCTATACCGTATCCATGCATTCCCGAACGGTTCTATGCCGCACTCATAGGTAACAAAGGTCTTTTTGCCTACTGTCCTCGGTGAGAGCAGGTAAGCAATGACAATTGGCGACACGGTAAAGATAATTGCCACCACTGAAAAGACTGCGACATGAAAAAATTCCTGTAATGTTTGCATAAGATTAATTAATATCTACAAAGTTTAATTTCCTGTTGTCAATATAAAAAGTGAAAAAATGTACAAACTATTAATCCTATTTTTAATAAAAGGGCAGGAAATGTCCCCAATCTGCCGCTTTCTATATGATACATGAAAAAATTCCTGTAAGGTTTGCATGGTTTCTTTAATATCAACAAAATATCGTCCTGTTGTCAATATAAAAAGTGAAAAAATGTACAAACTATCAGTACGTAGAAACCCTCGTAATTCGTGAATCGTAATTCGTAATTGGATGAACCTTATAGAACGTGAAAAATGGAGGGTGATAGGTAATGGGTGATAGGCCGTGCACTTTGTCATTGCGAGCGGAGCGCGGCAATCTCACTAATAGTTTATACCTTATGAGATCGCCACGTCGCTTCGCTCCTCGCGAAGACAGTAAAGGATGGACTTCTCGCGATGACAACACGTTTTGAACATTTGATATTTGAATTTTGATATTGTTTAGAGATTGGTGCTTCGATATTAGAATTTAGGGCTTCACAAGCTGTCTGCTGAAAGCTGAGCCTTATTTCTCTTTAACGACCTCGATGTATTCGTAGCTTTTCAGATGTTTAAGGAAGGTCTCTTTCTTTTCAACAGGGACGTTGACCCTGTATGTCCCTTTCGGCAACCTGTATCTCCTGATCTGGAGGTTGTATGTCCGGAAGGTCCTGTACGGGAGCTCCATCGCCTTCGCGAGGATACTCGTGTGGATTTCCCTGTCTGTCTCAAGCGTGATCTCCGAAAGCGAAAGGGATTTGTATAGTTCCTTTTCATCGATCTTGATACCATACCGTTCGCGGTTCAGGATGATCTCTTTAACGGCAAGGATCCGGAAGACATACCGTTCAGTCTCCTCGGGAAGGTAAAGGTCAAGGAAATCTCTTGTCCCCTGATGCTCCATTGCCTCTTTCAATCGTGCGGGACCGGCATTATAGGCAGCTATAGCGATCAGCCAGTCGCCAAATTCTCCGTAGAGTTTCTTCAGGTGTACCAATGCGGACCGCGTGGATTTTTTGATGTTGTACCGTTCGTCGAGATTGTCATTGATGTAGAGACCTTCTCTTTTGCCTGTCTCTTTTATGAACTGCCATATACCTGCCGCATTCGCCCTCGACAGAGATCTCGGGAGAAGGTAGCTCTCCGTGATTGCGACATAGATGAGGTCAGACGGAAGTGCCATCTTTTGAATCTCTTCATTGATCGTATTCAGGTATTTAAGATACCGTTTTACAATAAGCGTCAACTGTCCTCTATTTTCGAGGAACTGAAAAAATTCCCGCTCGAAGCGTTCCCGCACATCTTCCCTGTATATGGGGATCTTCTTGTCACAGAGCGTGAGATTGTCCGGCAGGGCATCGAGGTTGAAGATGTCGACTTCATGCTGCAGTTTCATGACATCCTTCTCAAGGTCTCCGATCCTCTTCTCCGGCGAACCAACCCCCTTCTTCTGCGTCACCTGCGCACCCGCTTCCGTACAGCCAGCCAGAAGCATTATGATAATCATAAATGTCAACGCACATATACGCGCATACACGTATCTTTTAAGACCTGCTCTCCGCTCTCCGCTCTCTGCTCTCTGCTCTCCGCTCCTCATGCCCCTTCCTTCACCATCCTGACGAGTATGGAAACCCTGTTCGCCATCCTTTCCATGAGACCCTTTATATCGATCTGCACGGAACCGAGGTTTTCATATCTTTTTCTGTAGATCATCTCCAGCTCTTTCCGCCAGTGTTCGACAATCTCGATCTCTTTCTTATCCATTTCGATCTCTAATTTTTTTTTCAATTCTCTCATGAGCTTCTCATTCATCTCCATAGGCTTCCTCCTTACGTTTCACGATATAACGGTAGATGAGGATCAACACGGTAACCAGAACAAGCACGGCAGGTATAATAATCCTTTCATATTGTTTAATGTCGCCGACAAAAACAAAAATAACCTTCCCGAAAAGATATCCTATTATAGAAACGATGATGCTCCACCCCATGGAATTGACGATATTAAAAAGAACAAATTTACCCATCTTCATGTTCGTGCAGCCAAGAAGGATGAGTATGACCGCCCTGATGCCTACCAGAAACCGTATGAGAAAGATAATAAAATTACCGTATTTATGGATGACCTTATTCGCCAGCGGGACCTTGTTGCGGATAAACTCGAACCGTTCAATAAAATTCTTTCCAAAATATTTTCCGAGAGTAAAAAAGGTAAAATCACCGATGAAGGTACCGATGAAGGCATAGAGCATAACCATGTATAGATTCATATAACCAAGCTTTGCGAAGATCCCACCGATGAGGACCGTTGTTTCCCCTTCGAGAAAGGTCCCTATTGATATACCGATGTAACCGTATTGCGCTATGTACGTTTCCATGGAAATTATAAACTCTCAGCACAGCTTTCAGCTAAATATGCGCATCCCAAAGTAATGTAATGGTCGATAACCCCTCCCGTAGGATAACCCCTCTTTAGTAAACCATTGTATATAAATTTTTCTTGATAGGTCAAATAAAACATTTCCCTGCCGGCTATCAACCACGCGCTATCCGTTGCCGGCCGCGTGTTTCCCTGCCTCCTTCTTTTCAACGATCTTCATGAGGATGATGCCGATCTCATAGAGAACATACATGGGGACAGCAAGGAGCATCATGTTGTATACGTCAGGCGTGGGCGTGATAATTGCCGCAGCAATGGCAATGAAGAGGATTGCAAATCTTCTTGTTTTTGTGAGGGATTTCGATTTTACCAGACCCATCTTACTGAGAACAAGAAGAATAATCGGCACCTCAAAGGTGATACCGAAGGCAAAGATCATTGCGGCACAGAAAACAGCAAACCGCTGAACGGATATCATCGCCTTGATAGCGCCGCCCTCGTATCCGACAAGAAACTTTATCCCTGAGGGGAGGACAACCGAATAACAAAAAAGGCTTCCCCCGTAAAAAAGAACGATAGCAAACAGAACAAAAAGATAGCCATAAGCCGCCTTGATGCCGGTTACACCATGAAACTCATGCCAGGCCAGATAGATGATCACCGGCAACGCAAAAAATACACCTGCGTACATGGCGACCTCAACGGTCGTAAGAAAAACCTCCGGAAGGGTCAGGTAATAGACCTTGATCCCGGCTGTTTTGAGAAGGAGCCTTATAAGGTCTTTTGAAAAGAAAAAGCTTACTATCCCTGACAGTACGGCAACGGCCATTGACTGGACAATGAATCGCCGTAATCCGGTTAATAAAGAAAAGATTTTTTCTCTTTCCATGGAAGTTCAGTTCGTGAGGTACCGAGGGAGACGATATACTTGAGCGCATCGTCCGTACGCATATCAAGAAATACCAGCTCTTCTTCTTGAGCCATGATGAGATAGCCCGATGTCGGGTTTGGGGTAGTGGGAATAAAGACAGAACAGAGGTCCTTGTCTTCAAGCCGGATCCGCTTTGTTACAAATCCCAGCGCATATCTGCCCTGGAACGGGAACTCAATGAGCACGACCTCGCGGAAGGACTTGATCTTTTCCGATGAAAATGCGTCCGTAATGTCCTTCACAGAACCATAGATCCCTTTTATAAACGGTATCTTTTTAAGGAAGGTCTCGCCGTATGCAAGCAGGGTCTTGCCGAAGTAGTTCGATGCCACGACACCCGTAATATAGACGATGACGATAAAAAGTATAAAACCTGTTCCGGGTATATATACCGCGTGCCCTATGATCTGCGAAAGTATGTTCCTGATGACCGGTGCAATAATTGCCTCAATGGAGGAGATAACGAGATAGACAATATATATGGTAATGATGAGGGGGATAAGGATGAAAAGACCGGTAAGGAACTTTTTCTTCAGGTGCTTGGAAAGGCTCATAATTTCGTAATACTATAATTGAACATGGGCAAAGTCAAATGATTTAGGGGCGGGTATGCAGGGGGTGGGTATCCCTGCCGCACTCCGATTGCGTTTCCCGACCGTGACTAAGGTTTGTCTCACTCAACAGTCATAACTCGGCCTTATACGGCCTCAGACAATTCCTGTTGTCCTTACGGGAACGTTCGACTTCACCTAAGCACGGTAAACCCGGGTCACTCCATAGTCGTGCTGCGGGGATACCCACCCTCTGTACTGAGAGAATTTGGTGGTTAATGAAGAGTTTGAAAAAACTTTCTCAGGCCGTCGGCGGTATCAACGGGATCGTAACAGGTATTTCCAAGGCAGGGAATGATATAACCTTTGTCACTACTATACCGGATTGCCGTATAGGGATAAAATTCTCTCAGGGCTTCTTCGGCAAGACGGGACGCCGGTTGGGCGTTGATATCGAGCTTGAGCGTGTGGAAGAAGGCGTCCATGGCGCAGAAATAGTATCCGGCATGGAGTCCCATGATCCGGGCCTGAGGAGAAAAGGACTTCAATGCTCGTTCGGCAACGTGACGGTACCTGTCATCATCGGCCATGAGGGAGAGCCTTACGAGTAGTATAATGGCAACGGCATTGGCAGACGGATGCGGTATGTCCCCCACTCCTTTCAATCGTACATCGATAACATCTTCATCGGTATCAAAAAACCCGCCCTTTTCTTCATCCCGGAAAAGCTCTATGCACCTGTCCGCATATCTCCTGGCCTTCTCAAGATATGATGGGTCGCCTGTTACCTCATATGCTGCGAGGAGGGCATCTATAAAACAGGTATAGTCGTCGAGCAATGCCTTTACCCCTTCGGAGTGGTATAACCGGTCATCCGCAACGTTGATCTCAAGTATCCTGCCCAGCGTCTTCAGCGCAAAGTCTTTGATCGTTTCGTCCCGCAATATCCTGTAAGCCTTGAGATAGGCAGCAGCCATCATGCCGTTGAGGGATGTATAAAGCGCCTTGTCTATAAAAGGTTTCGTGCGCCCATCGCGCTCCGCGAAGAGTTTTTCCTTCCCCTGCCGGATAACGGCCTTCACGGTTTCGATATCCATACCGGTCTTTCCTGCCAGTTCCTCTACGGTCATCCTGACGGAGAGCACCTTCTTCTCCGGGTCATGGTGCACGGCATTGAAGGTGTGAAGAAAATAGAGGGAAAGCACCTTGTATTCATCTTCATTAAGCGCTCTTTTAAGATCCCCGTCGGTCCAGGTAAAATAGCCGCCCTCATCATCAGGCGTAACGTCCGCGTCCATGCTTGCGTAAAAACCTCCGTCAGGGCTGGAAAGCTCCTTATTCACGAAACGGAGGATGCCCTCTGCAACCTTTTTATAACGATCATCGCCAAAGGCGGAATAGGCATCGATATAGTTCCTCAAAAGCCATGCGTTATCGTCTGTCATCTTTTCAAAGTGAGGGACTGTCCAGGCCTCATCGGTCGAATACCTGTGGAAGCCGCCGCCAAGCTGGTCATGGAACCCGCCGTCTGCCATTCCGTCGAGCGTCTTCTTCAGAAGGTCGCCGAGGCCTTCATCCCGCGTAAAAAAATACCGGTTCAGCAGAAACTCAATGGCACCCGACATGGGGAACTTGGGGGCCTGTCCAAAACCTCCATGCAGTTTATCCATATAAGGAAGCATGCCCTGCGCTGCATGATCGATCATTGTTGTATTAATCTCTCCCGGCGCTTCATCCTGCTGGTTGAGCAGGGCAACGAATTGATCACTTTGCTCGTGGATCTCGTCCTTCTTCGTCCTGTAAAGCTCGCTCACGGCAAGGAGGATCGTCTTGAAACCGGGTCTTCCGTACATATCGACAGGCGGGAAATAGGTCCCCCCGTAAAAAGGTTTCTTGTCGCCGGTAAGGAATACGCTCAGGGGCCAGCCGCCGCTGAAACCCATGGCCGCCGTTGCCTGCTGGTATCTCCTGTCGATATCAGGCCTTTCATCCCGGTCGAGCTTGACGGCGACAAAGCGTTCGTTGAGGACGTGGGCGATCTCGTCGTCCTCGAAGGATTCTTTCGCCATCACGTGGCACCAGTGGCACCATATCGCCCCGGAGCTTAAGAAAACCGGTTTGCCTTCTCTCTTCGCCTTCTCGAAGGCCTCTTCGGACCACGGGAACCAGTCGATCTTCTGACGCGCGGCGTGCTGCAGATAGGCTGATCTTTCATTCGCAAGTCTGTTCATTTATCCCTCACTTGAATGCCCCGAGCTGGCATGGAGATATTTTTACCTTCATTTTTTCACATACTGCCGAAACTGTGGCCCTGGATACATCAAACCTTTTTGCAATCTCCCATGCCGCATAGCATGAGAGCCGGTCGTTCACCAGGGAGGACAGAATGGCCGGCTCGATCCCCGGATCAATTTTATCGGGCAGCGCAGGGATGTTTTTCTCTTTCCCGTGTCCGAAAAGGCCGAGCTGGCATTTAATTATTCGAACCTCAAGCAGGTCAATCGCAGTTCCCACATCATCCGGGTCTGCGTTCAGCTCTGCCGCTATACTGTGGGCTTCGGCGCAGGATATTCTATTTTCGGATATTTTTTCCTTTAACCTTGCAGCAATCGTTTCATTTAATTTCGCACCGCATCTCTTTCCTGCATAATTTCCTGCATCTTCGTGTGTCATTTTTTTCCTCCTTACATCCTTATCCCGGTTTTGTGATATGTTTCTCCTCTTATGCACCAGAACCAACGGTCTGTCAAGGGCTGGCCCTGTAACTAAGGGTATCTTTTCACTGTAAGCTGTCAGCCGTGAGCTGTATTGTACGTGCAGTACGGTTCTTCTCCGAGCATGTCTCCCCGGATCTCATAGGCCCGCGCCCTGCACCCTCCGCAGATAGCGAGAAACCTGCATGTGCCACATTTGCCCTTGTATGAACGCAGGTCCCGGAGTTTCGTAAAGACCGGCGAATCTTCCCAGACCTTCTTTACGCCTTCTTTCCTTACATCTCCGGAATCCATTTCAAGATACCCGCACGGTTGGGCGATCCCTTTGTTGGAGATAAACATGAAGCTCTTCCCCGCGAGGCATCCCGCGCTCTTCGGCGTGTCGCCCTTCTCTTTCACTATCCTGTAATAGTGCGGCGCGCAGGTCACCTTCATCTCCAGCTCGTTCTTCTTTTCTATGGTATAGAGCCATTGAAGGACATCCTCGTACATCTTCGCGTTCAGCTCTTCGCCCCGCAGCCCCTCGCCCCTGCCGACAGGAACAAGCAGGAAAACGTGCCATGCGACGGCGCCTATCGCTTTCACAAATTCATAAATCTCCCCAAGGTCATCAACGTTCAAACGGGTAACGGTAGTGTTGATCTGAAACGGCAGGCCGATATTGTTCAATATCTCCGCCGCGTTCACTACCGCGTCAAATGAGCCCCGGACGCCCCGGAAGGAATCATGGGAATGCCTGTCTTTTCCATCCACGCTCATGCTGACCCTTTTGATACCCAGTTCCTTGAGCTCCAACGCCTTTTCCTTATCGAGGAGTGTGCCGTTGACGGCGATGACGAGCCTCAGTCCTTTTTCATTGCCGTACCGGATGATCTCGAAGAGGTCGTCTCTCATGAGCGGTTCGCCGCCCGTGAGGATCACTATCGGCGACGCGAAGGAGGAGATATCGTCGATGATCTTTTTACATTCTTCTGTTGTGAGTTCGCCCTGATGGGGACCGAGGGTCGCCTTTGCCCTGCAGTGGATACAGTTAAGGTTGCAGTTCCTGGTCAGCTCCCATGCGACCATTCTCAGAGGGAATTCTCTCTCGCCCATCTTCCTATGTCCTTGGCAAAATAGGTGATCACCATATCGGCCCCTGCCCTTCTGATACTGACCGTGGCCTCGAGGACGGTTCTCTTGTAATCGAGATACCCTTTTGCCGCGGTGGTCTTTATCATCGTATACTCACCGCTCACCGAATAGGCGGCGAGGGGTATGTTGAATGTCTGCCGCGCCAGGGCAAGGACATCGAGATAGAAGAGCGCCGGCTTGACCATGACGATATCAGCGCCCTCCTCGATATCGAGCCTGATCTCCCGCAGCGCCTCCCTCTGGTTCGGAGGGTCCATCTGGTATGTCTTTCTGTCACCGAACTGCGGTGCAGACTCTGCGGCATCCCTGAAAGGGCCATAAAGTGCTGATGCGTATTTTGCCGCATAGCTCATGATAGGGGTCGTCTGGTAGCCGTTCTTATCAAGGATATCGCGGATCTCCTTTACCCTGCCGTCCATCATATCCGACGGCGCTACCATGTCGGCGCCTGCCTCGACATGCGTCAGCGCGCTTTGCGCGAGGAGCTTCAACGTCTCGTCGTTGTCCACGTCGCCATTCCTGATAATCCCGCAGTGACCGTGGCTCGTATACTCGCACATGCATACGTCGGTAATGACAAGGATGTCATCGCCGAAGAGCTTTTTTATCCTCTGTGTTGCCTTCTGGATGATCCCGTTCTCATCATAGGCGCCGCTTCCTGTTTCATCTTTCTCTTCAGGGATGCCGAAAAGGAGGACCGCGGGTATGGAAAGGCTTACCACGTCCTCGATCTCGCGCATAAGCCCTTCAATGGAGAACTGGTATATGTCGGGCATGGATGGGATGGGGATCTTCTCCTCGTGCATCTCCTTGACAAAGAGTGGGTAGATGAGGTGCTGCGGGGAGACGGCGGTCTCTTCGATCATCTTTCTGAATTTCTCATTCTTTCTCAGCCTTCTTGGTCTATATTCCGGAAAGTTCATGTTGACTCCTTATTAAGCGGAGAGCGTGGAGCGGAGAGCATAGAGTTAAACTCTCAGCTCTTCGCTCTCAGCTCTTAGCTCTCAGCTCTCTGCCCTCTGCTATCTCCTGGTCCGTTAAGTAGCACTGCGGGTCTTCTGCCCAGACATCGCCTGTTGCCGCCTCCGCGCGTACCCGGAAATTCCCTCCACAGATACTAAGCCACCTGCACCGGGCGCACCTGCCTTTCACGTACTTCTTTTTCTCTTTCAGTTTGGCCATGAGTTCATTGCCGGTGTCCATCCAGATCTGGCTGAAGGGTCTCTCCCTCACGTTGCCGAAACTATAGTGCCTCCAGAACTGGTCCGCGTGGACATTGCCTTCCTCATCGACACAGGCGATCCCCACACCGGAGGCGTTCCCCTCGTTCATCATGAGGAGTTCGTAGACCTCTTCCGCCCTCGCGGGATCTTCCTGATGAAGCCGCATATAGAGATAGGGACCGTCAGCATGGTTGTCGACGGTAAGCACCTCAATCGGTTTGCCTTTATCGAAAATTGCTTTTGTCCGGTCCATGATGTAGTCTACGACCTTGCGGGCTTCGCCGTGCGCAAGGTCATCATCTTTGAGCTTCGATCCCCTGCCCGAATAGACGAGGTGATAGAAGCAGGCCCGTTCAATATCCTCTTTCTCGATGAGGTCGAAAATCTTCGGTATCTCCTGGTAGTTTCTTTTATTTATGGTGAACCGCAACCCCACCTTGATGCCTGCCTTCTTCGCGTTTCTCATACCGGCAAGGGCCTTTTCGAATGCGCCTTTCGAGCCCCGGAACAGGTCGTTGACACCGCCGATGCCATCGAGGCTGATCCCAATATAGGAAAGCGACGATCGGGCAAACCTCCGCGCCTTCTCTTCTGTAATGAGCGTTCCGTTCGTGGAGATAACGGCCCGCAGATCCTTTTTCACAGCGTAATCGATAAGCTCCGGAAGGTCCTCCCGCAGGAGCGGCTCTCCGCCGGAGAAGAGGATCACCGGCACACCGAACTGCGCCAGATCATCGATGAGCCTCTTGCCTTCTTCCGTTGATAACTCATTGCCCTTGTAATCTTCGCCCTCTGCAAGGGCATAGCAGTGGATGCATCTCAGGTTGCACCGTTTCGTCATGTTCCATACGACAACGGGTTTTTTGTCCTTCGAGAACTGGAGGAGGTGGGAGGGAAGCTTTCCCGATTCCCTTCCATAGCGGAGCGGGTCCGATGCCTCAACAGCACTACAGTAGAGCTTTGAAATACCGATCATTCTGTAATTGTGTGCATAAAACGGAAAAAAGTCAACGTTCTAATGAGTTAGCGTTTGCATTAAGGCGTGTCAATAGATTATGATAAGCATCTATGTCGGCTGAGTTGAGAATTTCCCACACGGCCCTTAATCCTTAGGCTTTTCTTTCATAAATAACGTACAGAGGGCATATGCAATGCTCGTGGCAAAAAGGAGCAGAAAGGCTGTCTTATACCCCTGGGGAAGGTATCTGCCGTCGACTTTGCCGCCTATGTCCATGAAATGCCCGATCAGGGGTTGGTAGATGATCCCTCCCACGAATCCGAAGATGTTCACACAGCTTACCGAGGTGCCTGCCATTTCGAGAGGAAAGAGTTCCTTTGTAGCAGTAAAACAAATAACAATTGATGCGCCGATACAGATCCCTATCACAAGAAAGAGGGCATAGAGGACGGGGACGGACAGGGACTGATAGAAGAAATAAAAGAAGGCCCATTCTATGGCGGTTACGAGGCTGCATCCGAAGAGGACCTTCTTTCTGCTTCCCAGGATATTATCAGAAAGATACCCCAGCAAGGGGCTTCCTACCACCATTGCGATGGCAACCATGGACAGGATATTTCCGATGGCCGGCGTTGAGAGCCCGTAAATGTCCCGGAGGTAGGGCCCTGCCCACAGGCCGTTAAAGCTGAAAAGAATAGCGCCGTTGCAAAAACAAAAGGCCGCAAGCGGCCAGAAGCGGAGAGTCGAGAACACCATCTTTATTCCTGTCAGAAGACGCATCTTCTCCTGGGCGCCGTCGGAATCTTCGCGCGCATTGATCTCGGGGAATCCCTTCTTCTTTGGCGAATCGACCACCAGGAACCATGTGAGGATAGAGAATAATAAAGTAATTACGCCAATGGCGATGAAGCCGGCCCGCCAACCGAAGCTCCTCGCTGCCAGTGCAAGAGGTGTTGACGCCGACAGCCACCCGATGCCCCCGGCAGCCATGAGCGCCCCGGAGATCTTTGCGTATTCCCTGGGCCTGAACCATTCGGCGAGGGTCTTCATGGCAGGCACAAAGATCCCTGAGAGACCCAGTCCTACGACGATGCGCGATGCAGTGGCCATTCCAAAATTAGGAGAGAGTCCGAACATGAGGGCGCCTGCTCCGGCGAGGAGTGAAAAAAACGTCACCGTCTTCCGGGAACCCCAGGAATCGGCCAGGAGTCCTACCGGCACCTGCATGAGCACATAAGGATAAAAGTAGCCCGAGGCAAGCACGCCAAGGGAGGTGGCGTTGATCGAGAAGGTCTCCACAAGGTCCTGGGCTACTATGGCAGGACAAACCCTGTGAAAATAGACAAAAAGGTACTGCAATGCGAGGACCATGAAGATCACCCAGCGATACCGCATTGCCGCCTTTATCGTCCGCTCCATTGGGTCCTCCTTTTTTTACGATAGCCCCACCACAACTTTTCGCAGTATAGCAAAACCGCCCACAGGCGTCAATAATGAAGGCCAGGCGTCCTGGGGCGTAAGCGAGAGGAACGGTCTCCCGGCCAACAAATCTGTTTATATTCATGGCGATTTGCTGTATAACATCGCTGCGCTGTATAAGTAGATTCCCACGGGCAAGCCCGTGGCACTATAAATACGCGCCTTGCGGGAAAGACCGCATTCACCCATGTCTAAAGACGTGGTACTCTGCCGGCTCGTGTCGCTCCGATGAATCTATCCAGCGAGTTTACGAGCGAGAGGAGGAGGCTCCACTGGCTTTGCCGGTGGAGGGGGCGACGCGAGCCATATGGATAGAGGAGGCACACCCTATCAGGACAGGTAATAGATGAAGATATATAAACTGCACAATACCGGCGGAAAGAAGGAAGATGTCCCGGCTTCGCCGGATAATATGCCTTTCGGGAAATACAAGGGTCAGCGCATCGACACGCTGCCCGATAACTACCTTATTATGCTCGCAGACGATTTCAAACGGGACAGGCCCGGCAGCGTCCCCCCTGGCCAGAAGTTTACCTTCAAGGTGCCCCTTGACATTATCGAAAAGGCAAGGAAGGTCCTCGACAAACGGGGGTATCGCAAGAAGGGTACAAGGTGGGAGAGGGACCGATATTGAAAACTGCGCGTGCATGTGGTATTGTAAGCACATTCGGGGCGTAGCGCAGCATGGTTTAGCGCGCTTGCCTTGGGAGCAAGAGGTCGCTGGTTCAAATCCAGTCGCCCCGATTAAAAATCCATCTGTTAATCTCTTCTGCATTCATCGCATGCTGCTACCGGAAAATCTACAGGGTTTCGTACGGGAGGGATCAGTACAGACCATGAATATCCAGATCTTCGGCACGCTAAAATGCCGGGACACAAGAAAGGCTCAAAGGTATTTTAAGGAGCGGAGGATACCGTTCCAGTTCATCAACCTCGCGGAAAAAGGCCTGAGCAAGGGCGAGCTTAACAGCGTAAAGGCCGTTATAGGAGTAGACAACCTGATAAACAGGGAAGGTAAGGAATATGCCAGGCGGAACCTCGGGTATCTCACCCATAATATCGAGGAAGAACTGTTGAACGATCCGCTGCTTTTCAAGACCCCTATCGTGAAGAACGGCGCATTGGCAACTGTCGGCTATATGCCCGATGCATGGAAGAAGTGGGGGGAGGAAGAAGACACCCGCAGATAAATGTTGCAATCTTTTCCTTTTTATGTGACAATATATATGGAGTTTAGGAACATCTGTTAGTAGCGGACGCAGAAATCACAATTTTTGTCGTATCTTCATAACACAGTTCCGTATTAATCCACATTCTAAAAAGGAGGTAAGTCGATATGGCAAAAGGAACTGTGAAATGGTTCAACGAGTCAAAGGGTTTTGGTTTCCTTACTCAAGATGACGGCACTGATGTGTTTGTTCATTATTCAGCCATTCAGAGCAGCGGTTTTAAATCCCTGTCTGAAGGCGAGCAAGTAAACTTTGATGTCGTCAGCGGCCCGAAAGGCCCTGCCGCAGCAAACGTAACAAAAGGCTAAGCCTACCAAGCAGGTCCGGAT
>JAQTNJ010000016.1:18374-29230 GCA_028713955.1 Syntrophorhabdaceae bacterium | reverse complement strand
CAAGGCCGCCGCAGCCGATGACTGCAACGGTGCTTTTTAAGAGCCGGAGCTGGTCTGCAGGGGTGATAAGGTTTTGATTTCTCTGATAACGGACAGGTGTGAGGCTGAGCTTCAGGATCGCTTCCTCAACTTCGGCGTATGTCAGGTGAAACTGTTGGGCAGCACGGGATTGCATATCCCAGGCAATGGTGCCCCCCTGTGCCCCCGCAAAAAGGAATGTTGTCAGGTCGTCCAGTTTATCCACCTCCGATGGGCGGGAAGATGGCCAGCGTGTCGCTGTCATGAAGTTCGTCACCTGTTTTTGCATGCCGGCCATTGACGAAGATAAGGGCTGCCTCCTTTTCGCTTATCCCCAATGCCCGAACAATATACCCGATGGTAGTGCCAACAGGATATTCCCTTTCTTCCTCATTGAACCGTCCCTGCCTGAGGGTGGCAAATAGCTTCACCGTTACGTGCATAGATCAGGATACCACATCTTTTTGCCGGACCACAAAGATCCGTATCAGATCGTGCCCCATATTCTTCAGGATCCCGGTAACATCGTTGCCTGAAACCGGTCTGTCACCAGGGAGTATCAACCTGCATCCTGTCCGGAGATCAACTGTCATAAGGGCGATAAACTCCGCAAGATTATCGGACCGGACATAGATCCCTCTCTTGAAAAAGTGCGGACCCAGCTCGATCATGACGAGATTAAATAGTTTGACCTCAATGAAGCCCTCATGCCGGACATCGGCGACTTCTTTTTCGCGATAGTTAATGGCGCTCCGGAGTGATGCGTATACCCCTTTTCGCCGCATGGAGGCACCTGCCAATCCGGGCATTGCCGCGGAAAGGGAAAGGGTTGACCCATCATGAACAACGGCGGCGCGAAGATCATCAACGGGCCGACCATTGAGAAATATCGTACTCAATCGTTCCTCAACGTACCTTTTTTCGATGCCCATCTGTTCAACGAGCAATTCTTCAAGGGAACAGCCTGTTTGAATCCTGATAAAAAAACCTCGCTGCAGGATCTGAGAAAACTCTTTAAAGGCCTGCTGCGAGACGATGAAAGTAATTGTTGCTGTCGATATCGTATCCGGCATCACTTGTTTAGCCTTACCAAATCCTGATTCATAATAATTGCCCTGATCCGCGACGTATAAAAAGGGAGAAAATTGAATGGCAACCTCTCCCTTTTTAGCTGATTTATATACTATTTTCGTGCACGTTACCAGTTGAATACCATATCCAGCTCCTCATCGGTAACCTGGAATTTCACGTTGTGAGGCGGCAGGGATTCTCTCCTGAAAAATAGGGGCAGACGGTCTTGGAGGTGTGAGAAACCTGCACGCTTGTTGAAATCCCGCTCAGTTGTGAGTATCATCTTACCCAATCCCGCTACTCCTTCGGCGGTTAGTTCAAGTCCATAAAAGGCATTCAACATATCGAGAAGGGCCTGGAATGTCTCCGGCTGATCAAGGATCGCGAAGGCGATAAAGAGGCACATGCCGGTGGAGTCTACCGCCGCGGTGGCAATCTGGAGGTTTCTGGAAAGCTCAATCTGGCCGGCGGGCTTCAGAGGATCCACATCACCGCCTACCTTCAGGATGTTTGTCGCCACGGCATATCCTGCGGTATGGTCTGCCCCCATGGGACTTGTCGCGTAGGTGACCCCCATGCCCTGGACCGCACGCGGGTCATAGGCAGGCAGGGCCTGACCTTTAACAACAGGCACCTTTTCAACACCGAAGGCCTTACCTGTTACCGCAGCTCCGCTTCCGATGATATGTCCCAGGGGCGTGCCTTTCCCAACCTCTTTGATGAGGTTTATTGCCCCGTCCGCGTCGCCGAACTGTATGAGACCTCCATCCATGGCTACCCCGATCGCTGCCCCCATCTCTATGGTATCGAGACCGATGTCGTCATCGAGAAAATCGAGCATGGCGATCTTATCGGGGTCATCGATCCCGCAATTTGCGCCGTGTGCCCAAACGGTCTCGTATTCCGGCTGCTTGCTGATAAAATGGCCGTCTTTATCATTGTAAACACCCGAACAGCGGATCACACATCCCCTGTGACAGCCGTGCGTAGCGAGGCCGCCTCGTTTCGTTTCAAGCTCAGCGTATGTCTCGCCGCTGATCTTCGCCACACCATCGAACCTTCCCTGTTTGAAATTGTATGTGGGATATCCGCCTGCTTCATTGATAATGTTTGCGAGGACGTTAGTACCGTATGAGGGGAGCGCCTGTCCTGTGACGGCATGCGTGCGGAGCCCTTCGACGAACTTCATGTTTGCCGCCCTGAACTTTTCAGGGTCTTTGGGCTGACACATCGGCAGATCGGTATCGTCTACGATAATGACCTTGACCCCCTTGGAGCCCATAACAGCGCCAACGCCGCCCCGTCCTGCGTGACGGGTCGGTCTCAGTTCCATGTCAGTGAATGCTACAGATGCCGCCGGCAATCGCATCTCACCGGCCTGGCCGATAGATATGCAAGCGACCTTATCGCCGAATTCCCCCTTTATCTTCTCAACAACCTGGTAGTTGCTCAACATCTTCAGGCTCTTATCCTCGGAGATCTTCACCCCGTCTTTGTTGATGAGGATCTTGTAAAGACTGCCGTCTTTCGGCTTTCCCTCAAGGACGATTGCCGCATAACCGAGTCTTGCCAGCATCTGGGACGGCTGCCCTCCTGCGTTGGCTTCCTTTATCCCGCCTGTGAGAGGGCTTTTGCAGCCCACAGAGACCCTCCCGGACATGGCGGCAATGCTTCCGCTCAATAAACCCGGCGCTATGACGAGTTTGTTTTCCGGGCCAAGGGGATGACATAAGGGATCAACCTCTTTTGCCACGATGGATGATGTAAGTCCTCTCCCGCCAAGACCTGCGTATGCACCAATAGGAGATGCAGTTGCTTTAGGACCCCCTTCGGCCCCCATATCGATCCTTAGAATTTTATCCATAACTATCCCCCTTTATTTTTTAATAATTTATACATAAAGTATATACCGGCTTATGTTTTTTGCAACCGGAATAATGACATGATAATAAGGCGTATGGCTAAAATCCTAAGATGTAACCAATAGTAACCAAAAATAACCAATAATGATGCAACTGATGGTGAAAACCGTATATCGTAGTTCGTATATCGTATATCGAGAGGATAACAAAAAAAACCGTGAGGTGAGGAGAGGATAAGAAGATGAGAAAAACAGAAGGCAATACCCCGGAAGGTTGTAATGAGATGAACCGGAATTTAAGATATACTATATACGATATACGATATACTATTATCTATCAGCCGACAGCTGAACCTGATTATTTCCCGATGCAGAATTTGTGGAATATTTCGTTGAGTATGTCGTCGGTGAAGGTTTCGCCGGTTATTTCTCCGAGATGGTGAAGGGCCTCACGGAGCTCAAAGGCTATAAATTCGAGTGGTTCCTTATTTTTTCTGCATTCTATTGCACGTTCGATATTATCTTTTGCCTCTGCAAGGGCATTCTTGTGGCGCATGTTTGTGATAAGTGTTTTGTCAGGTCTTCTGTTGTTGCCCATGAGCCCCGCATAGATAGATCCTTTCAGTTTTTCAAGGCCAACGTCTTTCAGGGCCGATATCTCAACCCATTGAAGTCCTTTTGACACTAATTCTTTTATATCTATTGCCTGAGGAAGGTCGATCTTATTGAGCGCGACAACAAAATGGTTATCCCGGATCTCCCGGTAGACCTCGTCGTCCTCTTGTGAATAGGCCTCGGAGCCATCGAGGACCCAGATAATAAGGTCCGTCTCGGATATCTTCCGCTTCACCCTCGCAATGCCTTCCTGCTCAACGATGTCCGAAGGTGTCCTGATCCCGGCGGTGTCTATGATCTTTACCTTGATGCCCTTTATGTATATCGTGTCCTCTATCATGTCCCTTGTCGTGCCCGGAACAGGGGTCACGATAGCCCGCTCTTTCACGAGAAGGGCGTTGAGAAGACTCGATTTTCCCACATTTGTTTTGCCGGCGATGAGGACATCCAGACCCTGTTTAATGGCCCTCCCCTCTTCATAGGATCCGATAAGGGCTTCCATGTCCCTTTTTGTTTTTTCAAGGACAGAAAAAAGATCTTCCTCGTTAACATCGACGTCTTCTTCGGGGAAATCAATGAGCGCCTCTGTATTGGCAAGCGTTGTCTGTATAGCCTTTTGCATCACGTGGATCTTCCCGGAAATGGCGCCTTTCAGATAGTTGAAGGCACACCGGAACTCTTCGTCAGTTTCGCTCTGTATGATATCGAGGACTGATTCTGCCTGGAGGAGGTCTATCCGCCCGTTGAGAAAGGCGCGTTTCGTAAATTCACCGGGTTCCGCGAGCCTTGCGCCGGACTTGATAATGAGGGAGAGGATATTCTTCTGGGTTACGTAGCCGCCATGGGCATATATCTCGGCTGTGTCTTCCCGCGTATAGGTTTGTGGGGCTTTCATGAGGACAGCGAGCACCTCATCCAGTGTCGCATTGTTCTCAGGTTCGACAATGTCGCCGAGATAGAGCATACTGGGCAAAAAGATCCCACGCTGTTTTCTGGGCCTGAATACCTGTTTCAGTATTGAATGGGCTTTATTCCCGCTTATCCTTATTATGCCGATGCCGCCCTCGCCGGGAGGGGTGGATATGGCGCATATGGTATCAGCGTCTTCCATGGTGCAGATGTCCGGTCGGGGAGATAATAACCTTCTTGGTGTGCCCTTCACCTTCACTCTTTGTGGTAACGTTTTTATTGTGTTTGAACAGGGTGTGTATGATCCTTCGTTCATAGGGATTGAGCGGATCTGTTTTTATCCGTCTGCCTGTCCGTTTTACCTTGTCTGCAAGCCTTTTTGCCATGACCGTGAGGGCGTTTCTTTTCTTTTCCCGATATCCGTTGATATCGACGAGGATCTTCAGGTTCTGTTTATATTTTTTTGCGATAGCAAGTTTCAGTATGTGTTGCAGCGCCTCAAGCGCTTCACCGTCTTTTCCTATCAGGACATCGCCGTCGTCACACTGGATAAGAAAGAGGATCCTCTCTGTTTTTTCATTTGCCTCTGTTGTTTTAATATTAAATGTAAGACCTGCAAACCGGCCCAGATCCTGAAGGAGTTGTTTACCGTAATCTTCAGGTGTTGTTTCTTTTTCACGTATTTTTGCCGTTATCCTGACCTTCTTGCTGCCGAGCAGACCGAGGATACCTTTTGTATCTACTTCTGTTACTTCAATGTCGAGGTCCTTCTCTTCGGTATTCAATGCAAGCGACGCCTTTTTAACCGCTTCCTCATAGGTCTTCCCTTCAACCTCAATAGCATCCATGTTGCCTCCTACGTCACCTTTTTGTTGATGTAATATTGCTGACCGATGGAAATAACGTTATTCACAAGCCAGTACAGAACGAGGCCTGCCGGGAAACCCCAGAAGAGAAAGGTAAAGAATATCGGCATGAAGAGCATCATCTTTTCCTGTAACGGGTCAACGCTTGTGGGGGTCATCTTTTGCTGTATGACCTGTGTGACCCCCATGATCAACGGAAGAATCCTGACCGGCACCGTGAATCCTATGCCGGGGATAACAAAGGAAAAGAGATCTTCAGGCGCTGAGAGGTCGTTGATCCACCAGAAGAAAGGGGCATGGCGGAGTTCAATAGCCCCTGAGAGTGCCTTGTACAGGGCGAAGAATACGGGGATCTGGATGACCATCGGCAGGCACCCTCCCATAGGGTTGACCCCTCGTGCCTTATAGAGACCCATCATCTCCTGGTTCAGTTTTTGTTTGTCGTTTTTGTATTTTTCTTTCAGTTTCGCGACAAGGGGCTGTAGCTTCTGCATCTCCTTCATGGATTTGAAGCTCTTGACGCTTAAGGGGTAAAAGAGGATCTTGATGAGGATCGTCAGGATGATAATATCGATGCCATAGTTATGGGTAAACCTGTATGTAAAATTCATGAACAGAATGAGAGGTTTGGCGATGATATCAAACCAGCCGAAATCGATGATCTTCTCGGCCCTGACATTGAGGCTCTTGAGAACATCTGACTGCTTCGGGCCGAAAAAGAGCTTTCCGGAGAGCATCCCTTTGTCGGGTGACAGCTTGATAAAGGGTGTGCCGTTTTCTGTTTTATAGATGCTGAGAGGGGGCCTGGAACCCTCTTCGGGTATCCAGATGAAGGCAAAAAAGCCATCGTCGAATCCCGCATATGTATAGTTTTTATTGAAGTCCATGGTCTT
This sequence comes from Syntrophorhabdaceae bacterium, assembly GCA_028713955.1. Classification (NCBI taxonomy): domain Bacteria; kingdom Pseudomonadati; phylum Thermodesulfobacteriota; class Syntrophorhabdia; order Syntrophorhabdales; family Syntrophorhabdaceae; species Syntrophorhabdaceae bacterium. The sequence continues at coordinate 22,997 of JAQTNJ010000016.1, read as the reverse complement.
TTCTATCTTCTCGATCTGCTCAAGTTTTTTTCCATTATATACAAAAGGGCCTTTGAATACGTAACTCGATTCGTTCTTACCGGAGATAATGGCGAACTCGATGGCAGTCTTATCTTTATCAGATACTTCGAATTCGGTCTTCATATCAATAAGGTAATTGTCGGGGTGGAATGTATATATCTTTCGGACCTTTTTCCCGTCCTCGAGGGTACCTGTAAATGTAAGGGTCTCAGGTTTGTCCTGAATCGTGATGTTCTCCCTGTCCGGTTTGAAATAAGTGCGGTCATCTACGGTCTGGTTGTTGATTGAACTGGATATCTTGGGGATATAGATGAAAGGCTTTATATCTTCTATGATCTCTTTGTTCTGAGGGCCCTTGACGGTTTCTTTGTATTTTTTGAGCCGGACGCTGCGTATGCCGCCGCCAAGGTCGGTGAGAGTTACCTTCAGGTAGGGCGTCTCGACAAAAACATCCCTGGGATCCCTTTTTTCAATCCTGGCAAGGGTCTTTCCGGGTTTTTTTGCAGGCGCGGGAGCTGCTTCGCTCTTTGTTGTCTTTTCTGCTTTTTTTACATCTGCGTCCTTAGACTGAGGTGTTTCTTCTGTTTGTGTAGCTGCCGTAGTCTGGGGCTGCTTTGGCTGTTGTTTGGGGGCAAAATACGTCTGAAAGAAAAACAGAATAACAACCGTTAAGACTAACGCTATGATGGTCCTTTTTTCCATTCACTACCTCCGTCATTTCACAGGGTCGTATCCGCCGTGGCAAAAGGGGTTACACCGGATAATCCTTCCAAGCCCTGACCAGAGACCTCTCAGGATACCTTTCCTTTCGATCGCTTCCACCATATAATGTGAGCAGGTTGGATAAAATCTGCATTGAGTGGGGATATATGGCGAGATGAGTACGCTATATGAATGTATGATAAATATAATGATTTTTTTCATTACCCGGTTTTTCTAATAATCCCGCCTGCTGAGCAGGTGTTTCAGTTCTTTGCCCGCCTCATCCAATGTCAGCTTCAATGGCATCTGTTTCACTTTTATCAGGTTGTCGGAATGTTCCACAAATATATCCTTGTTGAGTCTGAAGAACTCTTTCGCTAATCTCCTCATCCTGTTCCTTACCGCTGCATTCCCGGTCTTTTTTCGAATAGAAATGGCTATCTTCCGAGTGGATAGGGTATTTTTATGTATCAGGAGTATAAAGTTGTCTGTTTCCGAGTATCGTATCCACCTTGTGCCTCGAAAATCTCCCTTTTTCAACCGCTCGTCTTTTGTTAAGGTTAAAGCCATTCTCTTTTTCAAGTAATAAGGAATGATGGGCTAAAACTATTCCACTCTTAAGTCAGACGGTGAGGCTCTTTCTACCTTTTGCGCGCCTTCTCCTGATTACTTCTCTTCCCGAAGCAGTCCTCATCCTCACGAGAAAACCATGCGTTCTTTTCCTGCTTTTGTTGTGAGGCTGGTATGTCCTTTTCATTCTTTCACCTCAGTAGTCGTTTGAAGTTATTACTTAACCATACAATGCTGAATAATGTCAATAATTACCGAACTACAGCTATCAGCTATCAGCTTACAGCAATCAGCTTGAACACCTGTAAGGCGTGAGGCGTGATAGGAAGGGCTGAAGGACGAGGGACGTCCGCTGCGCTTAAGACGAGGGACGAATATCGAAGCACTATACAAATTCAAATGTTCAAAATAGTCAATAGTCATTGCGAGCGCAGCGTGGCAATCTCATTCAATTGATCATATTCTATGAGATCGCCACGTCGCTTCGCTCCTCGCGATGACCGACAAATGATATGCCTTACGCCCACGGGTTTATCTGAGCTGAATGCTGATAGCTGACGGCTGGTTGTTTTAGCTCTTGATTTTTTTGAAAAGTCCATGTTAAATTCACTGGATTCAATCAATTCCACATAGGATCGTCGAAAGGAGTTCACAATGAAAAAGTATGAGCCTGATGCCATAAGGAACATAGGTATTTTTTCTCACGGGGGTGAAGGCAAGACGTCGATCGTTGAGGCCATGCTTTTTCTTGCAGGAGAAAACAACAGGCTCGGAAAGGTTGATGACGGTACATCTCTTATGGATTACGAACCTGAGGAGGTTGAGAGGAAGATCACGATTTCCTCATCTCTCGCCTGTTTTGAGTGGGCCAAACACAAGATAAACATGCTTGATACCCCGGGCGATGACAATTTTATATCCGATGCAAAACTCTGTATGCGTGTCGTTGACGGTGCAATTATCGTAGTGAGCGCTGTTTCCAGCGTAAAGGTCCAGACAGAAAAGGTATGGCAGTATGCCAATGAATTTTCAATACCTGTCTCGGTCTTTGTCAATAAGATCGACAGGGAAAGGGCGGATTTTGAAAGGACCGTTGAGGATATCAGGAAGAATTTCACAGACAAAAACTGTCTTATCGTTCAGTTGCCCATGGGAAAGGAAGAAGATTTCAAGGGTGTAGTCGACCTCCTTACCATGAAGGCATATGTTTACAAGGATGATATGTCCGGTGGTTTTGAGATAACGGAGATACCCGGGGAATATGAGGGTGAAGCAAAAAAACACAGGGAAAAACTTGTTGAGATAGCGATCGAGATGGAAGATGAGGTGATGGAGCGATATCTGAATGGGGAAGAGGTAAAGGATGAAGAGGTTGAGCGTTGTCTGAGGGCTGCCATATGGGCAGGGAAGATCGTGCCGATCATGTGCGGGTCTGCCGCGAAGAATATCGGTATCCAGGTCCTTCTTGACAGCCTCGTGAAGTATTTCCCGCCGCCAACATTCAAAAAAGAGGTGGAAGGGATCGATCCGAAAACAGGCAGCACAGTGAAACGCGAGATGACGGCCGATAAGCCGTTCAGCGCCCTTGTATTCAAGACCATCACAGACCCCTTTGCCGGGAAACTGACACTTTTCAGGGTCTACTCAGGAGAGATCCATCCTGATATGACTGTCCTCGATATCTCAAAAGACGAGAAAGAGAGGATCGGCCAGGTATTTTCTCTTGTGGGAAAGAAACAGAAACCCGCAGGTTTTGCGTCGGCAGGCGACATTGCCGTTGTGGCAAAACTTAAAGAGGTGGGTACCGGCGATACGATCTGTGATGAGAAGGCGCCTATCAAGTACGAACCGGTAGCCTTACCTAATCCGCTTATATCCTTTTCGCTCCATCCAAAGGCAAAGGGAGACGAGGATAAATTGAACACCTCCCTCGCGCGGCTCATCGAGGAAGACCAGACAATACGGTATTCGAGAGAGGAGCAGACAAAAGAGTTTATCCTGTCAGGTATGGGGCAGGTCCACATTGAAGTGGTGGTAGAGAGGATGAAGAGGAAATTCGGCGTGGAAGTGGAGTTGAGAGAGCCGAAGGTTCCCTATAAAGAAACGATCAAAGGGACCACAAAGGTACAGGGAAAATACAAGAAACAATCAGGCGGCAAAGGTCAATACGGTGATACGTGGCTTGAGCTGGGTCCTCTGCCGAGAGGCGCAGGTTTTGAATTTGTTGACAAGATAGTAGGCGGGGCTATCCCGAGGCAGTACATACCGGCAGTCGAAAAGGGCATCGTTGAGGCTATGACACAGGGAATGCTCGCAGGCTTTCCGGTGACGGACTTCAGGGTAACGCTTTATGACGGGTCGTACCACGATGTCGATTCTTCAGAGATGGCATTCAAGATAGCCGCATCAATGGGTTTTAAAAAAGGCATGGAACAGGCACAGTCAACCCTCCTTGAGCCGATTATGAAGATGGAGATCATAGTGCCTGATGACAATATGGGTGATGTGATGGGTGATATGAATTCCAGGAGAGGCAAGATCATAGGCGTAGAGACAAAAGGGAGCAACCAGGTTGTGAAGGCGGCTGTCCCTATGGCCGAGGTATTAAAATATGCCCCGGACCTGAGGTCTATGACAGGCGGGAGAGGGACATTTACTATGGAATTTTCCCATTATGAAGAGGTGCCGGCGCACATTGCCCCAAAGATCATAGAGGCCGCCAGGAAGGAAAAGGAGCAGGAGAAGTAAAACAGATAGAGGATAAGAAGAGCAGAAGTTAAGAGGAGCAGAGGATGAGAAGGCCTGAAAAGACCCCACATGGAGGATTATGTTTTTTGTTTTTCTCACCCTCTTACCCTCTTACCTTCTTATCCTCTTATCTTCTCACCCTCTCACCTTCTGGTTTTTAATGAAGGCCGTCATACAGCGTGTTAAGAGCGCATCGGTTGAAGTCGACGGAAAGATCGTAGGACAGATCGGACGTGGCCTCCTCGTCCTTCTCGGTATCGGCCAGGGTGATACTGAAGAGGATATACGGTGGATGGTTGAAAAGATCATCAATCTCAGGATATTCGAAAAAGAGGACGGGAAGTTTGACGAATCACTCCTTGATATCAGGGGGGAATTGCTCGTTGTCTCCCAGTTTACCCTTTACGGCGATGCTTCGAAGGGAAGACGTCCTTCATTTTCGGACGCGATGGGGTCAAAGGAGGCCCGTGAGCTTTTTGAGGTCTTTGTAGAAAAGGCGCGGGAAAAGATAGAAAAGGTTGAGACCGGTATATTCCAGGCCTCCATGGATGTCCACCTCGTCAACGAGGGACCGGTGACGCT
>JAQTNJ010000016.1:0-18274 GCA_028713955.1 Syntrophorhabdaceae bacterium | reverse complement strand
CAAAGGAGGCCCGTGAGCTTTTTGAGGTCTTTGTAGAAAAGGCGCGGGAAAAGATAGAAAAGGTTGAGACCGGTATATTCCAGGCCTCCATGGATGTCCACCTCGTCAACGAGGGACCGGTGACGCTGATCGTTGATTCGAAGAAAAGCTCGTGATTGACAGTATATCGTATATAGTATTTCGTATATCGTAATAATTCTCAACCGATCCCAATATTTGAAATCCGGAACAGTTGATTGAAATAACCTTGTCCTCGCGAGCGGAGTGTGGCAATGCCATTCATCCCGACGCAAGTGCAAAAGATCCGTAATTTATGACCTTCCCATAAGTAATATGGTGAGGGGGGGTCGTTATTGCCTCGATATACTATATACGATATACGAAATACGATTGATCCTTTGAAAAATCTTGACAATATTTATGAATAATTTTAGTTTTCTTAGCAGAAGCGAGGTATGACATGGCAGAAGTGCAGAAAAAGAAAGAGATTCCCCATATCGATATCTACAAGGCATGGTGTAAGGCCTGTGGTATATGTGTGGCCTTTTGTCCCACAGAAACGCTCGCCCGCGATGAAGGCGGATATCCATATGTGAAATATCCTGAGAAGTGCATAAATTGCGGCTGGTGCGAGATCAGATGTCCTGATTTTGCCATTACCGTTGAGCGGAAGAAGGACGGGAAAAAAGTGAGGGATCAATTTGAAAAAGAAGGGCCAGAAAAAGGAACTGCTGCTCCAGGGCAATGAGGCGATCGTTGAGGGTGCATTAAGGGCAGGCTGCAGTTTTTTTGCAGGCTATCCCATTACACCGGCAACGGAGGTCTCAGAGCTCCTGTCTGTCAGATTGCCCCAACTGGACGGTACGTTTATTCAGATGGAGGATGAAATAGCGAGCCTCGGGGCTGTTATCGGAGCCTCCCTGGCAGGCGCGAAGGCCATGACCGCCACGAGTGGTCCGGGATTTTCGCTTATGCAGGAGAACCTCGGTTTCGCTATTATCGCGGAAGTGCCCTGCGTGATCGTCGACGCAATGCGCGGGGGGCCAAGCACCGGTCTTCCTACCATGCCCTCCCAGAGCGATGTTATGCAGGCGCGATGGGGGACGCACGGTGATCATCCTATCATAGCGCTCTGTCCGTCTACGATCCGGGAATGTTATGACCTTACCATTAAGGCATTTAATTATTCAGAAAAATTTCGTATCCCCGTAGTCCTTCTCGTTGATGAAGTTGTTGCTCATATGCGGGAGAAGATAGCCATTCATGAAGGTGAGGATATTGAGATCTTCAACAGGATAAAACCGACTGTCCCGCCTGAATGGTATATCCCGTTTGAAGATACACCAAAGGGCGTCCCCGCTATGGCGAATTTCGGCGACGGGTACCGGTACCATGTAACAGGCCTGACGCATGACATCAGGGGATTTCCGACTTCGAGACCGGATGAGATCGACCCCTTCATCAGGAGACTTTTCAGAAAGGTGAGCCAGAATTTTGCCGAGGTCCAGATCGGCGAATTTTATCAGACAGACGATGCCGAGATCACGATCATTGCATATGGTTGCGTTGCCCGTTCCGCACGGCGTGCCGCTGCAGACGGCCGTGAAAGGGGATTGAAGGTGGGTGTCCTCAAAATAAATACCATATGGCCTTTTATGAGGACGCAGGTCGAAAAGGTACTCAGGACCTCGAAGGTCGTAATCGTACCGGAGATGAATATGGGTCAGATCTCCCGGGAAGTAAAAAGGGTAAACAAAGGTGACGCCAAGGTCTTTACAATTAACAAGGTTGACGGAACGATCATTACGCCTCAGGAGATACTGAGCAGGATCAAGGAGGTGTACTGATGGCTGAGATTACACGGCTTATCCATGAATATCTGAGGCACGACAAGAAATTTCCCCACGTCTGGTGTCCTGGCTGCGGGATCGGGATCATGCTCGGTTCCCTTATCAGGGCAATTGATAAAACCGGCTACAAAAAAGACGACATCGTGCTTGTATCCGGTATCGGATGCACCGGCAGGCTGCCTGTCTATGTCGATTTCAATACCCTCCACACAACGCACGGACGGGCCCTTACGTTTGCCACAGGCATCAAGCTCGCCAAGCCGAGACTGAAAGTGATCGTCATCATGGGTGACGGCGATGCCGTCGCGATCGGCGGGAACCACTTCATCCATGCGGCGAGAAGGAATATTGACCTCACGGCGATCATTGTGAACAACAACGTGTATGGTATGACCGGCGGGCAATACTCGCCGACAACCCCATACGGGATGAAGTCCACAACGACTATCTATTCAAACGTTGAGCATGCCTTCAATATCTCGGAACTGGCCGTGACGGCAGGTTCCGTGTTCGTGGGCAGGGGAACGGTCTACCATGCGAAGCTCCTGGACAGCCTTATGGAAAAGGCCTTTGCGAAGGTCGGTTTTTCTGTCGTGGAGATCATATCGCATTGCCATACGCAATTCGGAAGACTGAACCGTATGGGTACCGCGGTGGAGATGATGCAGTGGCAGAGAGATCACGCGGTGACCGTTGAAAAGGCAGCCCAGATGAAGAAAGAGGAATTGAAGGACAAGTTCAAGATCGGAGTCCTTATCGACAGAGAATTGCCCGTTTATCAGGACGAATACGAAAAGGTGCGAAGGTGGGCAAAGGGATCGGAGAAGAGATGATATGAGTTATCGGTATGATATTCGTTTAAGCGGCTCCGGCGGACAGGGACTTATCCTGATGGGGATCATCCTCGCAGAGGCGATCGGCATCTATGACGGGAAATATGTTGCCCAGACCCAGAGCTATGGTCCTGAAGCGCGGGGTGGTTCAAGCAAGGCGGAGGTTGTTGTAAGTAATGCGGAGATCGATTATCCGAAGGCGCTCAAGCTTGACCTCCTCCTGGCAATGAACCAGAAATCATGCGATGATTATTATATGGATCTCAAACCCGACGGCATCCTCATCGTCGATTCTACCTTCGTGAAGCAGCTTCCCACACCGAGAGCATACCAGATCCCCTTTACCAGGATTGCGAGGGACAAGCTGAAGAGAGAGATGGTGGCAAATATCGTCGCCCTCGGCTCAATTTCAAAACTTGCGCCCATTGTATCCTCAAAAGCCATCGAGACTGCCGTACTGGCGCGGGTGCCGAAAGGAACGGAGAGATTAAACCGTGACGCGTTGAAGGCCGGGGTGGCTGCAGCCCAGAAGGTCAAGAAGATCTCCTTTCCAAGCGTTCCTGCCGGGTTCGAAAATGAAGATACATGAGTATCAGGCAAAGCAGCTATTCACGGCATACAATATCCCCGTGCCCCGGGGCGCAGCAGCAAAAACCACCGAAGACGCATTCCGGATAGCAGAAAAGATAGGCAAGGGCCCTTTTGTACTCAAGGCGCAGATCCATGCCGGAGGCAGAGGCAAGGGCGGTGGGATCAAGATAGTCAATGACCTGGGAGACGTGAAAAATACCGCCGCAGAACTTCTCGGTATGATCCTCGTGACGCCGCAGACAGGGGAAGAAGGGAAACCTGTACAGGCCTTGCTGGTAGAGGAGACCCTGTCGGTTGAGAAGGAGATCTATCTCGGGATCGTCATCGATAGGCAGAAGGCCTGTCCTGTCGTTATCGCCAGCGAGGAAGGCGGGATGGAGATCGAAAAGATCGCTGCCACAGACCCTGGAAAGCTCCTGCGGGAAGAGGTTGACTTCGCAGTCGGCCTCCGTCCTTTTCAGGCAGGGAGGATATTCTACGGCCTCGGGATTGACCAGTCGCTGTCGCGGAAGATGAGCACGGTGATCCTGAACCTCTTTCGTCTTTTTATCGAGAAGGACTGTTCACTGGCAGAGATCAATCCCCTTGTGGTCACCAAATCCGGAGAACTCGTTGCCCTTGATGCAAAGGTCACGATCGACGATAACGCGCTTTTCCGGCATCAGGATATGGCATCCCTCAGGGATGTCAATCAGGAGAACCCCCTCGAGGTGGAGGCGTCGAAGTTTAACCTCAACTATATCAAGCTGAAAGGGAACGTCGGCTGCATGGTGAACGGCGCCGGGCTTGCCATGGCGACGATGGACCTCATCAAGCTCGTCGGCGCCGAGCCGGCAAACTTCCTCGACGTCGGAGGAGGCGCAACGTCAGAGATGGTGAAACAGGGGCTGAAGATACTCCTCTACGATAAAGACGTGAAGATGGTCTTTATAAACATATTCGGCGGGATACTCCGCTGCGACACGCTCGCGGAGGGCGTTGTGAAGGCGGTGGATGAGCTGATCATCGACCTCCCGATCGTCATACGCCTTGAGGGGACGAACGTGGAGGCCGGCAGGAAGATCCTTGCCGGGTCAGGACTTTCCTTTACCGTAGCAACAGGGCTGAAGGATGCAGCATCGAAAGTCGCGGAGACGCTGAAGCAAGTAAACAACATGAAAAGTGAAACGTGAAAGGTGAAAACCTTGTCCCTCGTTACTCGTTGCTTGTCACTGGTTTGAACCAGTATCCAGCGACGAGTATCGAGTATCAAGTATCCGGTTCGCCATGAGCTATCAGCTATGAACTATGAGCTAAGACTATGAGCATTATCGTTGACGAAAACGCAAGAGTAATTATCCAGGGCATAACAGGCAGCGAGGGGGCGTTCCACTCAAAGCAGATGATCGGGTATGGGACGACTGTTGTTGGAGGTGTGACCCCGGGAAAGGGCGGTCAGATCTTTAACGGTGTCCCCGTCTTCCACACCATGCGGGCCGCAGTTGTGTCCACAGGGGCCAACGTTTCGGCGATCTTCGTGCCGCCTGCCTTTGCCGCTGACGCTATCATGGAGGCCGTCGATGCAAGAGTCGATCTCGTTGTCTGTCTTACAGAAGGCATCCCCACCCTCGATATGATCGCCGTAAAGCAATACATGAAGGGGAAAGACGTAAAGCTCATAGGCCCCAATACGCCGGGCATCATCTCGCCGGGGAAATGCAAGATAGGCGTAATGGCAGGGTATATCCACAAACCGGGCAAGGTCGGCATCATGTCGCGGAGCGGGACCCTCACCTACGAGGTCGTAGACCAGCTTACCAAGATGGGGATCGGCCAGTCCACCTGCGTGGGGATCGGCGGCGATCCGATCATAGGCCTTACCTTCGTCGATCTCCTTGCGATGTTCGAAAAGGACGAAGGGACCGATGCAATGGTCATCATCGGCGAGATAGGCGGCAGGGCAGAGGAAGAGGCGGCAGAATACTTCAGGGACAACATGAAAAAACCCGTTGTAGCCTTTATCGCAGGTCTCACGGCCCCTCCCGGCAGGCGTATGGGTCATGCCGGTGCCATTATCTCCGGCGGTGCAGGCGGAGCGGGCGGTAAGATAAAGGCCCTTGAATCAGCCGGCATAACCGTCGTAAAAAATCCCGCAGAGATCGGCGAAACCGTAGCAGCAGCACTGAAAAAACGCTAAACGTAAAACGTTCAACACAGATACATCATTTAAAGAGCATCGGCGTCGGACGTTTCCCCGCAAACACGCTCATTACGCTCCAGCGGCTTACATTCGCTCGCGTTCGGCTTCGGAACTTTTGCTTCGCAAAAGACCGAGCTTCCTCGCCTCACGACGGTTTGCTACAGGAAAGTCCGACACCGATGCTCTCATGGCGTATTCGGGATTAAAATATTCTATCTTTTTAGCCCCATTAAATATTCAACAAGATGGTGTACTTTCGTTGATGGATTATCTGTTCCACTTGTCTCGTGAAATGTTTCAATACCTTTTGCATGCGCAATGGCATCATTGATTTTATCAACATCGATATAGGATAGAAAATGCTCCGATCCTTTTTCATAGCCCGGTATGTACTGGTTGAGGTCTGATACAACGAGGGCACAATTAGAATCATCAAGGGGTGCAGAATATGGGTGTGTGGTATAAATGAAATGCAGGAGTAGCCAGAACTCGAAACATGGCACGGAAGTGATAGCGTGGATCTTTGCCTTTCCTCTAAGCCGGACAGATCGTATTTTATCGAGGGCTCCTTGATATGTAGTGTGTTTGTCTTTATCGAACACACAATATACACGATCAAAATCCTTTTCTTTGTTGTATTCTTCGATGCCGTACTCTACAAGACTTTTCGGATCAAGCCCACCTCTTTTATCTGCAATTACCACATTTGCCCTGTTAAGGCCAAGCTTGATTCTCAGCCACCCAAAATAGTTCGGTTCAGTCTTTTCCCCTTCGCAGACGATCAAGATCCTTTCGTAGGAATCGCGACGGGCTATTTTCCGGCGATGCTGTTCAGCATTTTGTGCTTTACGCTTATGAAAAAGATCATCGGAACCCATTAATGCCTCAGGTCTCCGATAAGCGGCAGGGCGCCGTAGCGGCCCTGCAAGTATCTTTTTTCGAGGGCCTCTTTTTTGCGTGCACGGAAATCGCTTAAGGGATACATGGTTGTGGCGTTACTCTTTTCCTTTTCCATAAACCAGATCTGATCGCGCCGGAAGAGTTCCGCATCGAGCAGCGATGTATCGTGTGTGGTAAAAATTAACTGGGCGTTATGCGGATTTGTTTTACTATTGTGCAGGGTTTCAATGAGGAATCGTACAAGCAACGGATGGAGGCTCGTATCCAATTCGTCGATGAAAAGAACGCGGCCTTTCGCCATGACATCCAGCCAGGGGCCTGCGAAAGCAAAAAACCTTTGCGTTCCATCCGATTCATCAGAGATGTCAAAAAAAACAGGTTCGTTTTTATCATCACGGTGTTGGAAACGGATAAGAGGCACCCCTTTTTCATGCAAATCTTTTACCATTTTTTCTTTCAACTTTTGCGGAATACCCGATGGTAAAATTTCTGGAGGGATAGGGATTTTCTTCAATTCAACATTAATCCCGGAGATACTCAAATCCGCAGAATTCATAAATTCCATAATCTTGGCCTTACCTTCCTCGGAAGCACACTGGTCAATGGAAAAGTTCAGATTGATCGGGTCTCGAGGCAAGATGACCGCGAGCTTATGTTGGAACCATTCAAATACCGGCTTCAGTTGTTCGTTGTTAAGCTGGATTGCTGTTGACAGAAAAAGTGCATTCTTTCTCGTTGACTCTTGCCAGAGCTGTTTTCGGCCTGTGAATTTACTTCCGAAATACCAATTATCCTTCCCCTTTTTATCATCGTAAATACGTTGAAACCACCGCTGCTGTTTGCCCTCCGGATAGGCAAGGAGCCATTCCTCTGTTACCCGCTCGGCGTTAAGCGCGAATCCGTACTGATATCTGACACCATCCTGAATAAAAAAGATTTCAAACTCACTTGGCTTTGTCCGGGCATCAGAAGAGAGGGCAAAAGGCATCGTATTGATTCGCTGTCCCTCCTGATGTTTGTGAGACTGAAGAACGAAACTCTGCATAAAATGGATTGCCCTGATCAGATTGCTCTTGCCAGCCGCATTCGGTCCGTAAATAACTGCTGTGCGCAATAATTTAGCCAGACTCCCTACACCGGAATCAAAGCAGTTTTCTTCCACCAGATCGTTGTAATATTTACTTGAAACCATGCTGAGGGTCTGGGTTTCTTTAATTGAACGGTAATTTGTCGCTTTAAATTCAATAAGCATAGCTTAATTTCCTTTAAAATGCAATTTTAAGCTAATTATTGCATATATTGTGCAATTGTCAAGTATAAATTATATAATAAGTTAAAATAATGGAAAACTAACAGGCAAGCCGTTTGAGCCATCGATCTTATTTAAAAACGTACCTCTATACCCTATCATAAAAAAGATCACAAAAAAGTATATCGGTTTTTGCTATGCAATATCAGCAATAACAATTTATCATTGATTTTGTTCACGATCACGCTCTGTTTTGTCAAAAAAGTTTTTGTTGTTTTTCTATCAGTGGGTGTAGTATTGAATAAAGGACAAGTTGGTATATTAATCGTTATGTGAAGGCGAGCAAGACGATGAAACAGATACCATCCTATCTTACGCGGTTCTTCGAAAAAGAAGAGTATGCACTCGACTTCATTAGAGGTAAGATCAGATTCGGTTCCCTTTCTTATTACAGGCACTACGAAGGAAGCCGAGGGGACAAGACGGAAGGACTTCAGTTCTTCACGTGGGACAGGGGTATACGATACCAAGGTTCCTCCGTACACGAACACTATATCCTGTGCACGTCAGGTCCTGATGTAGACATATACAAAATGAAAACGGAAATGGGCCAGGTAGTCGTCCGGATCGAAAACCCGCAACTGCTGCTGGAGAAAATAAGGAGTGCTTGGTCGGATCACCGACTTTCAATAGGGGACCGACCGGCAGAAATTGCTCAGGTCGTATACGATAAAGGAGGAGTTCACGAAGCAGACCCATTTCTGATTGCCCCACCAGTCTACATGCAGAAGCCAATGCAACCCTTTGCTGGAGAAAAGGAATGGCGTTACGTATTGACGTGCCGCCTCCAAACAGAAAGGACGGCAAAGCGCTCAGAAACCAGACCAGTGCTGGAATCCTCCTCGGGTATCTATTATTTCGAAGACAGTAGTTTTGACGACCACCTAGAGTTGAATATTGGCGACTGCGGTGAAATATGCCGGTTTACATAGTTATCAGGTCTGCTTGACCTCTACAAGAAGCAAGCAGACAGGATACGGATTTTCTCTATGCTTCGGCTTTCGGGAAGAAAAAGCCAATCTTATGGCTATTGGCTGCAATCAATCGACGGGAATCGGCACCTGCCTCTGGTTGAGCCTGATGTTCGACAAAGCCGACACGCAATTAGGGAGCTATGATTAAAGGAATTAAACTACGAAGGCTTGGCTACAGAACAAAAAAGGAACTTAACAAGCTTACTGCGAAGACTATTGGTGGCGAGATAAGCGCAATGGAGATAGAGGTTGAACACTGCAAAGCGATGTTGGATAAAGCCGGAGGAATCCGTGAAACTGATCGACGCAGAAGTGTGGCACTGGAGGCGAGGGCCGGGGATCTTCTAAGACAAATCGCTGAGATCAGAAAGTCGGATCAGAGCTACGAAAGACACCTACTGGGGCTTGGCAAACGGAAAATGTCTGCGTCTGCGGCTCGGAGAATTGAGGAGATCGAACACGCCATAGAGCGCAAGAAAGAAGAAATAGCCCTTATTCTGCCCTATCGATGCGAAACAAAGGACTTGAGACCGGTCAGTTACTATGAATCCACGATAAAGGTCTTCGAACAGGCGATCAAGCGCTACCGCACATACCTTTCCACAAAGCAAAAAAAGGAGAATAGAGTTGCCACTTGGAGAGCGCTCGCGGCTCGAAAAACCGGTACATCCCGTGACATCGCGGCATCCGTTAAGAGACAGCTTTCGACCTACAAGTATTGTCCTTACTGCGGAGGGCCCCTTGGTACAGAACCCCATGCTGATCATATTTACCCCATCGCCAAAGGAGGGCTCTCGCTCGATTCAAATATGGTCATTGTATGCAAAGAATGTAATCTCAAGAAGAAGGATATGACGCTTGGTGCCTTCATGCGTAAATACAAACTCGACCCGGAAAAGATCAAGCAGGCTTTGTTGATTTTGAAAAAGGATTTTTGACAATCATGATAGGACACATAACCCATCATTCCACCGGACGCGGCAGAATGTCGGGCTGCTTTCGGCCCGTTTCCCGGCTCTTTGCTATTTGATGGTTGGGTGTCTCGCAGGGATAGGCCGCGCCGGTGAATTTTTTGTTAGGGGAGAAATGAATGAAAAGATACCAAAAAGAAATGTCTGACCGGATAGATGCCATGTCGGTTGAGCAGGCCCGACTGGCTCTCGCCTCTGGCGTCTTCGGCGACATAGGAAGCCCAAATCATGCTTTTGCATCTTCTTGGCTGGCTGCCAAAGAAGCATCTATGCGAGAAGCCAGAGAAGCCGATACGGCTGCACTGCTTCTCGCCAAGGTCGTCGAGGAAGAAGCTGCAGAAGCCACAGCGCAGCGCTCCGCTCCCGCGGCTGAGGTATGGAAGATCATACAGGCGGAATATGGAGTCTCCAAGAAGATGTTTGGGAAAAAGATCAACTTCGTAAAAGACAAATTCAAGAGAGAAATCATCTTCAGAGACATAGGGCAAGCCTTTGTCCTATCACGCGAAGGATTCAGTAAACCTTCCCTGGTCTTGGCAGGGAGTGTTATTGAAGAGATGTTGCGACTTTATCTTTATCACAAGAATATCAGGCCCACACGAAACAATCTTGATTCTTACATAAAGACCTGTGATGAAAACGACCTCCTGAAAGAGGCAATTCACAAACTGGCAGATTCTGTTCGCCAATTTCGCAATATTGTTCATCTGGAAAAGGAGGCTTCGGCAAGACACACTATATCGAAGACCACGGCTATAGGTGCTATCGCATCGATATTCACGATAGCGAATGATTTTATGTGACCCCTAACAACCGCATGAACCGGATCGCGTACCTCCCCCACTAAAGTAGACACCCTCGACTAACGAGAGGAGGGAGTGTATAATGCGTGCAACATATCATCGGTTTCACTGGTCTGTATATCCAGCTTGCAGCTGTCAGCCGTCAGCTAACAGCAACAAACCTGTTCATTGTGTTTTTTGTGTAATCCCAGATATGTCATCAGAGAGCATCGGTGCCGGGATATCCCGGAGCAAACCGTCGTGAGGCGAGGAAGCTCGGTCTTTTGCGAAGCAAAAGTTCCGAAGCCGAACGCGAGCGAATGTAAGCCGCTGGAGCGTATGAGCGTGTTTGCGAGGGATGCCTCGACACAGATGCTCATCCTAAGACTGGAAACTCCGGGATTGTTTTATAGCCCATTAGTACAAAAACATCGGTTTGCCGAGGGTCTCCCGTACCTTGGGGCGGTAGTTTTTTACATCGTAAAGGGCGGTCACATCGACCCGCTTTTTGGCAGTGATGACCATATCTAAGGGCACCGTGGTATAGACGGCTTGCTGGAGCGCCACCATGCGGCCTGTGTTCCCCATGGCGATCTGATCCAGAGCAAGGTTCCCGTAAGAGACGGCAACCATGCGGTCAAGGGAATCAGGAGTGCCGGAGCGCATGATATATGCCAATTGCTGATAGATGATATTGATGCCTGTCATCTGCTTAATGTCCTGGGCTAAAATGTAACCGATCCCGCCAAGCTTCTTGTGTCCGTAAGCGTCTTTCTCGCCGCCTTCAAGCGCGGTTCCACCGATGGGATGGGCGCCCTCGGAGATGGTCATGATCGCATAATTAGAGGGATTTTTCGAGCGGTCGTCTACAAGAAAACGAACAAGCTGATCCATATCAAAAGGCACCTCTGAGATCAGGGCGCGATCCACGTCTGCAAGATAGGCAGCAAAAAGCGAGGTCTCGCCGGAGTTTCTCCCGAATAGTTCCACCACGCAGATCCGTTCATGCGAGCCGGCTGTTGTTCGCAGGGCATTAATAGCATCTACCGAACGGGTAACGGCTGTCGAGAAACCGATGCAAAAATCAGTGCCGAAGACATCGTTATCCATGGTCTTGGGGATGGCGATAACCTGAACATCTTCTTTCTGGAGGCGGCAGGCGTAACTTAGTGTGTCATCGCCGCCAATAGGGATGATCGATCCTATGGATAAAGATTTGAGCACGCGCATGACGTGGGGCGTACAGTCAAAGGTGCCGTTCGGGTTCGGTATCCGTTCATCCTTTGATACAAAATCAGGTATCTCATCAGGCTTCATGCTGCTGGGATTGGTACGTGATGTATGCAGCATGGTTCCCCCTGTGCGATCAATCGTCCGCACGTTATCCACGGTCAAAGGCATGGTGTATTTCTCTGCGGTATCGGGATCATCAGGATTGATATACAGAAGGCCCATCCAGCCTTTTCTGATCCCGACCACTTCAATGTGTTGTGAGTGGGCACGTACTACCACCGCTTTTATGGCAACGTTCAACCCCGGGACATCACCGCCGCCTGTAAGTATTGCAACCCGTTTTCGTTTCGTCATGTATCGCCCCCTTTGAGTTTATATATAGATATAGACTTGCGCTGCGATATTGTCAAGCAATCAGCGACAACACCCGTAAGGCGTGAGGCGATAAACCCCGTGAATCGTGAGTCGTAATTCGTAAAGGGAGAAAGACTGTACGGCACAGGAAGAGCGGGTTGTCATTGCGAGCGGAGCGCGGCAATCTCGTTCAATAAATCATATTTTATGAGATCGCCACGGCTTCGCCTCGCGATGACAACAAAGAGTGTGGCTCCTCGCGATGACAGTAAGGTTCTGAACGTTGAACATAGAACATAGAACGTTGAACGTTGAACATAGAACGTTGAACATAGAACATTGAACGTTGAACGGATTTTTTGTCGTTACTTGAGAAGTACTTCCACGATCTCTGCGGCGTCACGGACGAGTTTTGCGCAGATGGTATTTTTGAGATCCTTTTCCTTGAAGGCCTGCAAGCCTTCCGGTGTGCCGGGATGGACACCGAGGAGTTCCCTGCATACAATGGATTGATTTCGTTCTTTAAATTTTTCCACGAATTCATGGACGAGTTGATAGGTCTTTTTTTTAGCAGTTCCATCATCAGCCTTTGTCTGTCCGTATTTCAGCCCTATGAGCATGAATGCACCGGTGACAGCACCGCAGGTCTCGCCTATCCGCGCCATGCCGCCTCCGAAGGCGCCGGCAACCTTGAGGGCGGTTTCTCTGTCCAGACCCATTTCGGTCGCGTATGTTGAGAAGATCGCCTGGGAACAGCTAAAGGTTTCTTTAAAACAGGACAAGGCCTCATCAGGTTTATTCATAGGGTTTAGAGGTTACCTTGATTTTTCGTCTCTTTTCAGCTTGAACGACGGCTCCTTTTTATCCTGCTCATCTGATTTAATCTCCGACATCTTGATCTTGAGCCGCAGGTCATTCGGACTATCCGCGTAGGCTATGACATTATTGTAATCGATAACACCTGACTGGTAGAGATCAAAGAGATGCTGGTCAAAGGTCTGCATACCTTCGTTGTAGGAATCTGCCATTGTCTCCTTGATGAAGTGAATTTCACCTTTCAGGATCAGGTCCTTCACCCTCGCGCTGTCGAGGAGGATTTCGATAACAGCGACCCTTTTCCCTTCGGGAGTAGGGACAAGCCTCTGTGATATGATGGCCCTCAGGTTCATGGAAAGCTGCATAAATATCTGGAGATGCCGTTCTATGGGGAAGAAGTTCAGGATCCTCTCGATCGCCTGGTTCGCATTGTTCGCGTGCAGCGTCCCAAGACAGAGGTGCCCCGTTTCAGCAAAGGTGATGGCGTCTTCCATCGTTTCCGTATCCCGTATCTCGCCGATGAGGATCACATCGGGCGCCTGACGCAGGGTATTTTTCAGCGCGTTCATAAAATTATGGGTATCAAAACCGACCTCGCGCTGTGTAATGACACTCATCTTGTGGTTATGGACAAACTCGATAGGGTCTTCTATCGAGATGATGTGGCCGCGCTGGTTTGCATTCCGGTGATCGATCATTGCGGCAAGCGTGGTCGATTTACCGCTGCCGGTTGCGCCGACGACAAGGACAATGCCGCGCTTGGTCATGACGACATCTTTCAGCGTATTCGGCAGGCCGAGCTCGTCGATGGTCTTGATGTTCAGCTTTATCTGCCTGATAACAAGGCCCGCGTGACCTCTCTGCCTGAAGATGTTGACCCTGAACCTCCCGAGGTCAGCATAGGAAAGGGCAAGGTTCATCTCGAGTTCTTCTTCAAAGATCTTTTTCTGTTTGTCGTTCATCACTGAATCGGCAATCCTCTCGGTGTCTTCTTCAGTTAAGGGGGTTTCACCGTACGGCAGGGTTTCTCCTTCAACCCGGTACATCGCCGGGATGCCCACAGTGAGGTAAATATCCGAAGCATCCTTTTCCACCATGTGTTTTAAATATTCTAAGATCTCTGCCATAGTATCACCTCGGGGTAGGAAGATAAAAGGCAACCTCATCTTTTGTGACAAGGTTCTTTGCTACAAGATCCTGACAGGCTGCTTCCATTGTCTGCATTCCGATTGCCTTGCTTGTCTGCATGATCGATGGGATCTGGGCCAATTTGTTCTCACGTATCAGGTTCCTGATCGCGGGGTTGGCGACCATGATCTCGTATGCTGCAATCCTGCCTCTGCCATCCTTTCTTTTAAAGAGCGACTGCGAGATAACCGACTGGAGTGACTCCGAGACCATTGCCCGTACCTGGTTCTGCTGCCCTGAGGGGAAGACGTCGATGATCCTGTCCACTGTATTTGGTGCGCCGCTTGTATGCAGGGTCCCGAAGACAAGGTGACCTGTTTCTGCAGCGGTAAGGGCGAGGGAGATCGTTTCCAGGTCCCTCATCTCACCGACGAGTATCACGTCAGGGTCTTCACGGAGGGCGCTCCTCAATGCGTTCGCAAAGCTCTTGGTATGAGGACCAAGCTCCCTCTGGTTTACAAGGCATTTTTTCGATAAGTGAAGAAATTCTATAGGGTCCTCAACGGTGAGGATATGACCCTTTTCTTCATTATTGATAAAGTCGATAATCGCAGCCAGGGTAGTTGATTTGCCGCTTCCTGTAGGGCCCGTGACCAACACGAGTCCCTTCTCAAGCCGGGCAATGTCCATGAACACCTTGGGCAGACTGAGTTCCTCGAAGGTAGGGATTTTGGTCGGAATGTTCCTGAAGACCGCTGCATCGCCCCGGTACTGTTTGAATACATTGACCCTGAACCTCGCAAGCTCACCGAGGGCAAAGGAGAAATCAAGCTCGTGATCCTCTTCAAAGACCTTTCTCTGAAAATCGTTGAGCACATCATATACCATATTATGCACGTCATCTTTGTCGAGCGGCGGCATATCGATCTTTGTCATCTCCCCGTGAATCCTTATGACCGGCGGCTCACCGGAACTGATATGCAGGTCAGACCCTTTGCTGTCAACGACAAACCTTAATAATTCAGCAACATCCATAAATGCCCTCCTAATTCTCTATTAGTTCGATCTCTTTCAACGTCGGGAGATCCTCCAGGTTGTTCAAGCCGTATATTTCCAGAAATTTATCTGTGGTCCTGAATACGAGCCGTTTCCCCGTATCGCCATCCCGCCCGGCTATCTCGATGAGCCTTCTCTCGAGAAGCTGTTTCACCGCGCGTGCCGAATCGACACCCCTGATGGTATCGACCTCCTTTTTTGCTACAGGCTGTTTGTATGCCACGATGGAGAGCGTCTCAAGGACCGATTTCGTGAGGCCCACATCCTTTTCTCTCACGAATCTCCTGGCCCATTCACGATAGTCAATCCTTGTCCTCATCTGGTAACCGCCGCTGACCTCGACGATCTCAACGGATCGCTGCGATTCGTTGTATTCGTGAACCAGCTCCCGCAATGCCTTCTCAATCTCTTCAGGAGGAAATTCCGGAAGTTTTTTGTGAAAGAGTTTCAGCGAGACAGGTTTCGGTGACGAAAAGAGGATTGACTCAATGACCCTTGTTAGTTCCATCCTTACAGAAACTCCCTGACCTTTTGTATTATCCGCGCAGTATCCTCAGGATACTGAAACCAATTTACGTCCTTTTCCTTGGCAAACCAGGTAAACTGTCGTTTGGCATAGTGCCGGGTATGCTTCTTTATATCTTTTACCATATCTTCATAACGAATGAAACCTTTTATGTACAGCAAAATTTCCCTGTACCCGATGCTGGAAAAAGGCTTCAGTTCTTCCTTGTAACCCATAGAGAGTATCCTTTTTACCTCTTCGACCCATCCCATGGCAAGCATCTCATCGACCCTCCGGTCGATCCTTGCGTATAGTTCACCTCTATCCTTTTGCAGACCTACCTTCAGGACGTTATACCGCGGCTCTCTGAAACCGTGGTCCTTTTCCAGGTTTGTTACCGTCATCCCCGTGAGGGTATAGACCTCCATTGCCCTCACCAGCCTTATCCTGTCCCTGTGGCTTATCCTCATGGCATATGCACGGTCTATCTCTTTCACCTTTTCATAAAACCTGAGAGGGTCATCATGATACTCGCCATGGAGGCGTTCCCGTAAAAGGCTATCCCTTGGGGCTTTAAACAAACCGTATATGAGCGCCTTCATGTATAATCCGGTACCACCGACGACGACAGGCACCCTGTTCCTTGACCAGATCCCCTCAATCACACGGTCTGCCGATTCCTTAAACAGCGCTGCATGGAAATCACCGGAAGGTTCAATAATATCGATAAGATGGTGGGGGATATCATTTCTGGCACCGATGTCTGCTTTGGCAGTGCCTATGTCGAAGTACTTATAGACCTGCATGGAATCACCGTTGACGATCTCCCCGTGAAACGTCCTCGCCAGATCGACTGAGAGGGCGGATTTCCCGGTACAGGTTGGGCCTATGACTGCAATAACCTTCCTTGTGTTTGATAACATCTGCATTATACAGTATAATATTTCTCCCTATGTATTCAAGAGCTGTCAAACTGGCCATTCTGCTTATTCTCGTGCCGGCGTTATTCGGAGCAGGTTTCGGATACGCCCTTGTGAACTATCTTGAGATCCCTGATGTAAAACAGCTCGAGTCATACAGGCCCAAATCGGCTACCAGGCTCTATGCCGATGACAGTACGTTGTTTGCGGAGATCTTTGTTGAGAAGAGGATACCTATCCCGATCACTGCGATGCCGAGACACCTCAAGTATGCCTTTATCGCCATCGAAGATGTGAGGTTCTACAACCATTTCGGTGTTGACTTCCGGGGAATAGCAAGGGCGCTGTACCGGAACATCATTAAGAGAAGCGTCACAGAGGGCGCCTCCACGATCACCCAGCAGCTTGCCAGAAATCTCTATCTTACGCCCCGGAAAAGCATGAAGAGGAAGATAGAGGAGGCGATCCTTGCTATCCAGATAGAGCGGGCATATTCAAAGGACGAGATACTCAACATGTATCTCAACCTCATCTATCTCGGAGAGGGGGCCCACGGCGTTGAGGCTGCGAGTTATACATATTTTCATAAAAAGGCCAGGGACCTGACCATTGAGGAATCGGCAACTCTGGCCGCCCTGACGAAATCTCCCTCAAGGCTCTCACCGTACAAAAATCCGCTCAAGGCAATCGAAAGGAGAAACGTTGTCCTCAGGAAGATGTATGATGCGGATTTTATCAGCAAGAGTGAATATCAGAGGGCCGTTCATACCCCTTTGGTCCTTGCCCCATTCAAGGCCTATGAAAAGAAGACGGGGTATTTCATTGAGTACGTGAAACAGGCCCTTGAGGAGTATATCGAAAATCCCCAGGAGATATACACAACAGGTTTCAACATCAAAACGACGGTCAACCTCCAGATGACACAGTACGCATACGAGGCGATAGAAAAAGGCATCCAGGGCTACCGGAAAAGACATCCAAAGGTGAAGGAACTCCCCGAGGTGGCGCTTGTCGCCATGGAGGTAAAAACAGGAGACATCAAGGTTCTTATCGGGGGAAAAGATTTTTCTGTTTCGCCATACAACAGGGCTGTTCAGGCGAAAAGGCAGCCCGGCTCAGCATTTAAACCGATCATATACCTCGCCGCCCTGGAGCAGGGCTATACACCTAACGATATCCTGAGGGACGCGCCTGTTTCATTTACCAACCCTTATACCGGCGTTGTCTGGCAGCCCAAAAATTACAAAAACGAATACCACGGCAATGTGACGGTGCGAAGAGCCCTGGAACTCTCCCTGAATACTGCGTCGGTGCGGTTGCTTGATAAGGTGGGTGTTGAGAATGTCATAGAGCTTGCGAAACAGCTGCATATTAACAGTAATTTTGAACCCAATCTTTCTCTTTCACTTGGTACAACAGAGATTGCACCCCTGGAGCTTGCTGCGGCTTATGCCACCTTTGCGCGGGGAGGATCCTACCTGCCGCCCGTTGCGATCAAGGCAGTGGCAACAATCGACGGTGAAGAAAAGTATCGTGAGGAGGCCATTGAAGAACCGGTTGTTTCTACGGAGATAGCCTATATGCTTGTCGATATTATGAAGGGTGTTATCAAGAACGGCACTGCAAGAAGCGCCGCCTCCCTGCCTTATATCCTTGCGGGGAAGACGGGAACGACTGACGATTTCAGGGATGCCTGGTTTATCGGATTTTCACCAAACCTCCTCTGTGCCGTCTGGGTAGGCTATGACAAGAAAACAAATCTCGGCAATAAGGAATCAGGGGCAACGGCAGCGCTGCCCATATGGATAGATTTCATGTCAAAGGCGCTCCCGCATTATCCTAACGAGGATTTTCCGCAACCAATGCCGGGATA